>NZ_JBVVQS010000097.1:116046-318887 GCF_055811575.1 Mesorhizobium sp. WSM4815
TAGTGAATAGTGAATAGTGAATAGTGAATAGTGAATAGTGAATAGTGAATAGTGAATAGTGAATAGTGAATAGTGAAGCAGGGTCTCTTTGTGGCCTGTGGTCAAGCACGATTTTGACTATTCACCATTCACTATTCACCACTTCACCATTCACCGCTTGATACACCTCATCACGACCCCCGCAGCGATGTCGCCGGACGGTCTGTCGACGGCCATGCGTCTGGCCACCTCGGCAAAACCGTCCTTCTGCCATGCGCGATAGGGGGTGTCGGAAAACAACGCCTCCAACTGCCGCGCCAGGTAGTGCGGTCGCACATATTCGTTGTAGCTTTCCGGCACGATCGGGCGGTCGGCGATGAGATTGGGCAAGGAGGCGCTCCATACGGTGATCAGGCGTTGGGCCATCCGCATGACCGGATCGAGCCGGTAGCAGGAGATCATCGGCACACCCGACAGCGCCAGTTCCAGCGACACCGTTCCCGATGCGATCAGCGCTGCATCGGCCTTGCCGAAGGCCTGCCATTTGCGCTCGGGATCAAGGATGATCTCCGGCTTCTCGTCCCAGCTTGCCACCGAAGCCCTGATCAGGTCGGCGACATGCGGCACCGTCGGCAACAGCAGGCGCAAGCGGTGTCCGCGCGCACGCAGGATCGAGATCGTCTTGCCGAACGGGCCGGCCAGCCGTCGCACCTCGCCGCGACGCGAGCCGGGCAGCACAAGCAGTGTCTTCACACGATCGTCGGACAGGTCGCGCGGCAGGCTTTGCGCCTTGGCGGCGCCGAGCACGCCTGGTTCGTGGGTAAGGCGATGGCCGACATAGGTGCCGGTCGGACCGCCGAGGCGGGCGAGTTCCCTCACTTCGAAAGGCAGTATGCAGAGGATGTGGTCGACATACGGTTTCATCGCCACCGCCCTGCCCGGCCGCCATGCCCAGACGCTCGGGCAGACATAGTGGACGATCGGGATTGCCGGATCGGCGGCACGCACCTTTTTCGCCACGCGCAGCGAAAAATCCGGGCTGTCGATGGTGATGAGGCAGTCGGGCTTTTCATTGGCGACCGCACCGGCCGTCTGGCTGATCCGTCGTATCAGGCGCGGCAGATCGCGCAGGATGGCGCTCAATCCCATCAGCGCGATCTCGCCGCCGTCGAACAGCGGCGTGAGGCCGAGCGCCTGCAAATGCCGGCCGCCGATGCCGACGAGCCGGACCTCGCGGCCGGTCACGCGCTTGAGCGCCTCTACGATGTCGGCGCCAAGCAGATCGCCGGATTCCTCGCCGGCGACGATGGCGATCTTCAGCGGTCGCTCAGTCGCCATGCACCGGCTCCGCAGCAGGCAGGCCGATCACGAACAGGCCGAGCGCGTTGGCGCGAGCGACGACTGTCGGGCCTTCAAGAACCAGCGAGCGGCCGGCTTCGACGGCAATGCCGGCAAGTCCGGCGGCATGCGCCGCCTCGATCGTCTGCGGGCCGATGGAGGGCAGATCGGCGCGCAACTCCTGGCCAGGCTTGGCGCATTTGACCAGGACGCCGCGCGTTCTGCCGGCCAGCCTGCCATGGCCGCGCAACTGCCGTGTTCGATCGAGCAATCCGTCGGTGCCCTCGATGCCTTCCAGCGCGATGGCGCGGCCGCCGATCGCAACAGCCGCCTGGCCGATATCCAGCGCGCCGATGGCCATTGCAGCTGCGTGGGCCGCTTTGATGTCGCGCCAGTCGGATTTCCGCGGCGCTGCCTTGGTCAGCGCGCCTTCGGCGGCGACCAGTTCCGGCACGATCTCATGGGCGCCGACCACCTTGATGCCGCTGCGCTCGACCCTTCGCACGAACAGTTTCAGCACGGTGTCGTCGCCTTGGGTTACGCCGACAAGAAGGCTGGGTACCCAGGCGAGCAGGCCGAGATTGAGGCGCATGGCGCTCAGCCTGGGGCGCCGTGTGATATGGCCCGCTGTCACCAGATGGGTAACATGACTATTTTTGAGCGTCGGCAGCAGAGAGCCGACATCCTCCAGCCTCAACGTCGCCTGCTCATAGGCGTCGAAGTCGGCTATGCGGTCGACCTCGCCCGCCACTATTACCACGAAGGGAGACTTGCCTTGCACAGCAAGCGCCCTGGCGACTTCGACCGGTAAACTGCCGCCGCCGGCAATGATGCCGACTTTGGCGTCTGGCGCGAGATCAAGGCCCGTCCGGGTGCCCTCAATCTTCGTCATCGGCATCGTCGCCGCCGCCGGCCTTGAGCGACGGGACGGCATAGTGCCGCTTACCGCGACTGGCGATGAAATCGATGATCTTCATGGCGGTCGGTGACGAGGCGAATTCCGCCTTGGCGAACTCGATGTTTTCGCCGACGGTTCGGGAGCGATCGAAGATCGTCTTGTAGGCCTTGCGCAGCGTGTGGATCTCGGAGCGCGGCAGGCCGGCGCGCTTCAGGCCGATGATGTTGAGGCCGCGAAGGCTGGCGCGATTGCCGACGGCGATGGCGTAGGGAATGACATCGCCGACGAATGCCGAGCAACCGCCGAGAAAGGCGTTGTCGCCGACGCGGACAAACTGATGAACGGCGCTGAGACCACCGATATAGACGTTGTCGCCGATCTCGCAATGGCCGCCCAACGTCGCCTGATTGGCGAAGGTGGCGTTCTTGCCGACGATGCAATCATGGGCGATGTGGGCGTAGGCAAGGAAGTTGCCGTTGTCACCGATCGTCGTCTCGCCGCGGCTGGAATCGGTGCCGACGTGCATGGTCACGCCTTCGCGGATCGTGCAGTTCTCACCGACGACCAGCGTGGTGCGGCCGCCCTTGTGCTTGTTGTTCTGCGGCGGCGCGCCCAGTGTCGCCATCGGATACACCTTGGTCGACGCACCGATGGTGGTCGCGCCCATCACCGAAATGTGGCTGACCAGTTCGACGCGGTCGCCGAGCACCGCGTCGGCGCTGATGTGGCAGAATGGCCCGATGCGGACGCCTTCGCCGATTTTTGCGCCGGCCTCGATGACCGACGATGGATGGATGACTGTCTGGATTTTCATAAGCATTCGATCGTCAGTCGCTCGCGACCATCATCGCCGAGATCTCGGCTTCCGCGGCCTTGACGCCGTCGACGAGAGCCTCGCAGGCGAATTTGAGAAGGTTGCCGCGTTTCTTGATTTTCTTCACATGGATCTTCAACTGGTCGCCGGGAACGACCGGTTTACGGAATTTGGCGTTGTCGATGGTCAGGAAATAGACCAGCGACGGTTTTTCGGTGCCTAGGCTGCGGATGCAGATGGCGCCGGCCGTCTGCGCCATCGCCTCGACGATCAACACGCCGGGCATGACCGGCTGATCCGGGAAATGACCTTGGAAATGCGGCTCGTTTATGGTCACGTTCTTGATGCCGGTGGCGGACTCGTCGCCATCGATATCGATGATGCGGTCGATCATCAGGAACGGATAGCGATGCGGCAGGAGCTTCATCAGCCCCAATATGTCCACCGCCTCGAGCGTTGTCGCCGCAACCATCTCAGCTCTTCCCTCCGTCGCCCGATTTGCGCGCCCTGGCCAGTCTTCGCAGAGCCGCGATCTCCCGCATGGCTTCCGCCATCGGCTGCGCCGGGTACCCTCCCCAAATCTCGCCTGCGGGGACGTTGCTCATGAACCCGCTTCTTGCAGCAAGCTTGGCCCCTGTCCCTACCGTCAGGTGATCCGCAAGACCGACACCGCCACCCATGGTGACGTTGTCGCCCACCGTTACGGAACCGGAAATACCCGAAAGGCCGGCGATTATGCAATTGCGGCCGATGCGGACGTTATGAGCGATCTGGACCAGATTGTCGATCTTGGTGCCTTGACCGATAATCGTGTCGGACATGGCGCCGCGATCGACGGTGGTATTGGAGCCGATCTCGACGTCGTCCTGGATGACGACCCGGCCGATTTGCGGCACACGCTCCGGACCCTTGGCGCCGGCCACGAAGCCAAAACCGTCCTGGCCGATGCGGGCGCCGCCATGAATGATGACGCGGTTGCCGATCAGCGCGTACTGGATGCTGGCGCCTGGGCCGACATAGCCGTCGCGGCCGAACTGGCAGGAGGGACCGATAACGGCATGAGGAGCAATGACGGTTCCGCTGCCGATAGAAGCGCGAGGGCCGATGATCGCGCCGGCCTCGACGATCGCGCCGACCTCGACGCGCGCCGATGGATCGATATGGGCATGCGGCGAGATACCGGTTTCGCCGGTCATCGGCGCCGGTGTCGCAGCCGCCGGGAAAAGCAGGCGGCCGACCATCGCGAAAGCCTGTTGCGGGCGCGGATGGATCAGAACCGCGATACCCGCCGGCGCTTTGCCGGCAAATTCGGCGGGGCATAGAACCGCCGCTGCTCGCAGCGATTGCATCAGCGCGAAGTTGCGTCTGCCATCGACAAAGACAAGCGCGTGCTCGCCGCCTTCGCTTGCCGGCGCCAAGGCTTCGATCGATCTGTCGGAGAGGTCGGAATCGACAAGCACCGAGCCGGTCAGATTCGCGACTTCGCCAGCCGTATACCGGCGTGATGGCGCGAAGAACACCGGATCGGTCATTCCAGAAGCTATATCCAGTTAGCGCATGACCCCGAAAATCGGAATCGATTTTCGGAAAGGATAATGCGCAAAATCAAAGTCCTGCAGCGTCCTATGCGCGTCCAGGAGGATGCGCGGCGCCGTAGTGTCGAATTACTCTCTTCCGGACCGCTAAGGCCCGGAAGTATCGTTGCCCGCCGATCAGAAGCGGGACGATATGCCGAAGTTGAATTCCTGCACGTCGTCGGTGTCCTCCTCGAGGACCGGGATCGCATAGTCGATGCGGATCGGACCAAAGGGCGACGCCCACATCAGGCCGACGCCGACAGAGGCACGCCACTGCATGTCGACCGTCGACTGATCGACCAGTGAAGCATCGATCTTGCTGCCATAGAGCGTCGCCGCGTCGGCGAACACCGCGCCGCGCAGGCCGAAGCTTTCTGGAATGACCGGCATTGGGAACTGGGCTTCCGCCGAAGCATTGAAATAGGTGGTGCCACCAAGATGGTCGTTGGCGTCTTCATTGTCGACCGGGCCGATACCGCCGTAAGCGAAGCCACGGATCATGCGGTCGTTGCTCTGGAAATGATCGAAGATGCGCAGGTCGCCATCGCCGCCGTAGCCTTGGATATGGCCAGCCCCGCCGGAAATCACCGCCACCAGATCAAGCTGCTCGGACAATGTCTGGTAGACGCTGCCACGCGTTGTCACCTTGACGAATTTGGCGTCGCCACCGAGGCCGGCGAATTCCGTGGTGACATTGGCGAAGATGCCTTCATGCGGGTTCTTCATGTCGTCGATGGTGTTGTAAACCAGGCCGAGACTGACCGACGACTTCAGCCACGGGCTTTCCGCGATGCCGTCCAGGATAGCCGTAGAAATGTTGCATTTGAGGGGGTCGTAGTCGCCGTTGGTCTCGCAGTCTTCGTCGAGCTCGTACTTCTCCTGGGAGATATTGTACGCCAGCTGCGTCGAGATGTCGTCGGTGATCGGCAGGCCGAAGCGCACTGTCGCGCCTAGCGTCTCGCTCTTGTAGTCGTCGCGTTCCCTGGTCCGGTTGAAGACATCGAAACCGGCGGCAATGCGCCGCCCGAGGAAATAGGGCTCGGTGAAGGAGAAGCTGTAGTCGCGCGAATTCTTGCCGCCGCCCGCCGAGAGCTTGATGAACTGGCCGCGTCCGAGGAAGTTGCGTTCGCTGATCGATCCTTCGACGGTCGGGCCTTCGGTGTCGCCACCGCTCGAATAGCCGGCGCCGACGGAGAACTCGCCGGTCGACTTCTCGACCACGTCGACCACCAGCACCACCTGGTCCGGCTCAGAACCGGGCACGGTCGAAACCTCGACTTTCTCAAAAAAATCGAGTGCTTCCAGCCGTCTCTTCGCGCGCTGAATGAGAACCTGGTTGAAGGCATCGCCCTCACTCACGTCGAATTCTCGGCGAATGACATAGTCGCGTGTCCGGTCGTTGCCGCGAATCTCGATGCGCTCGACATAGGCCTTGGTGCCCTGGTCGATCGTATAGACCACTGAAATGGTGTGGTTCTCGAAATTGCGGTCGCCGCGCGGCGTCACCTGGGCGAAGGGATAGCCGGAACCGGCGACCCTCTCGGTCAATGCGATGATGGTGTCTTCCACGTTCTCGGCGTTGTAGACATCGCCCTTGTGGGTTTCGACCACCGACTGCAGCGATGCGCCGTCGACCTCGGGAATCGTGCTCTCGACGCTGATGTCGCCGAAGGTGTAGCGCTCGCCCTCCTGCACGGTGATGGTCACCGTGTATTTGTTGGTGGTTTCGTCGAGCTCGCCGACCGCGGAAATCACCTGGAAGTCGGCATAGCCGTGATTGTAATAAAAACGGCGCAGCAACTCCTGGTCGGCGTTGAGCTTGTCTTCGTCATAGACGTCGTCGCGCAGCACGAACGAAAGGATGGTCGAGCGCTTGGTCGAAATGACATCGGACAGGCGACGGCTCGAATAGGCGCTGTTGCCGACGAAATTGATCGCGGCGATCTGTGTGCGGCCGCCTTCGTTGATGTTGAACACCACGTTCACGCGGTTGTCGCCAAGATCCATGATCTGGGTGGTCACGGCGGCGTCGTCGCGGCCGATACGCCTGTAGGCGGCCTTGACCGCCTCGACATCGGCATCGAGCGCCTGCTGCGAGAACGTTCCACGCGGCTTCAACTGGACCGCGGCCGCCAGCGCGTTGTCCTTGAGCTTCTTGTTGCCCTGGAACAGCACCTGGTTCACGACCTGATATTCGGAAACCTTGATGACCAGCGTCGAACCGACCTGGTTGATCTGAACGTCCGAGAACAGCCCGGTGCCGAACAGCGCCTTGACCGCCTCGTCGATATCGGCGCTGGAAAACGGCCTGCCGGGCTTGATCGTGACGTAGTTGCGGATCGTCTCGGCGTCGACACGCTGATTGCCGCTGACTTCAACTCTTGAAACAACAGCGGCCTCGGCCGCCGATGTGGCAACGAACTGCACTGCGAGCGCACCTGGTACGACCAGGGCGGCGGACAGGGCCACCGCGGACGCGGCGCTCAGAAACTTGGATGCTGCCTTCATCGGGCTTTTGTACCTTTTCTCGAAGTCCCCACGGCGAGAAAACCGGACGTGCGGTAATTTCCCCTACCGTATTAACCGGATTTTCCCTACACGCAAGGCTCCTGGTTAATTTGTATTTACTTAACCCAATTGCGTGGCTTTCGCGTCACGCATATCCCCACGCATGGTAAACGGCGTCTCAACATTGGCTGTGCTGAAGCCAAATTTCTTCATGATTTCAGCATCCAAACAGGTCGTTCCAGAAAACAAACCCCATGAAGCCCAAGACGAGAAGCAGGCCAGCCCTGTAGCCCAACTCCATCATCCGTTCCGACACCGGTCGCCGAATGACGGCCTCCACGCCGTAGAACAGGAGATGGCCTCCGTCGAGCGGAGGAATCGGCAAAAGGTTCAGAATACCGATCCCGACCGACAGCAGCGCGACAAGTTGCACAAGCCAGTCGAAGCCGAGTTTTGCTGCCTGCCCCGACATCTTTGCGATCTTGATTGGGCCGCCCAGCTGGCATTTGTCTTCGCGACCGACAACGAAACGCTGCAGGAACTGACCGGTGCGCTGAATGATGTATCCGGTCTCCTCGACCGCCGCCCCTACCGCTCCGACCGGGCTGTAAGTGATCAGCCTGGGCTGGCCGAATTCCTGGTTGTTGACGACGCCGATCACCGCCACCTTGACCTTGTTGCCCAGCCCGTCTTGCTGCTCCATCAATTCCGGCGTCGCCGTAACGGTGATCTCCTTGCCGTCGCGCAGCATGACGAAGGTGATGGGGTCGCCACCGCGGCCCGAGACCCGGCGCTGGACGTCGGCGAAGGTCTGGACCTTGCTGCCGTCGACGCTGACGAAGCGGTCTCCGGGCAGGATGCCGGCCCTGGCCGCTGGGCTGCCCGCGGTGACTTCAGCCACCATTGGCTCCAGCACGGGCCGGCCATAGGCGGAAAACAGCACCGCGAAGACGGCGATCGTCAGCAGAAAATTGAACAGCGGGCCAGCCACCACAGTTGCCGCGCGCTTCCAGACCGGCTGCGTGTGAAAAGCGATCTTGCGTTCGGCAGCCGTCAGCGTTTCGATCTCCTCCGAACTGGGCTGGCTCGAGGTGGCGTTCATGTCGCCGACGAATTTGACGTAGCCGCCGAGTGGAATGGCGCAGAGCTTCCAGCGCGTGCCATGGCTGTCATTAAAGCCGAAGAGTTCCGGGCCGAAGCCGATCGAAAAGACCTTCACGCCGATGCCGCACCAGCGGCCGACGAGATAATGGCCCATCTCGTGAACGAACACGACGACGGTCAGCACGAACAGGAAAGGCACCAGCGTGCCGAGGACAAAGCCCTCCGTGCTGAAAACCGCGTGAAGAATCTCGTTCAATTCATGTCCTCAAAATTCGTCCGCAGCACGGTGGTACCGCGACTGTGGCATCAATCCAGGCGAATCCATGGCGCATCCTGCGCAGGTCAAGAAACCAGGCCCCCGAATCAATGCCGATAAAGAGCCAATGCCGATCAAGCTGGAAACAGCCCCTGTGCCGGATGGTCGGCGGTCGCCGAAATCCAGCCGATGACGTACAGGGCGAAAGCCGCCGCGACAAGCCCGTCGACCCGGTCCATGACGCCGCCATGGCCCGGTATCAGCGTGCCCGAATCCTTGCGGTTGTGGCGCCGCTTCACCCATGATTCGAAAAGGTCGCCGGCCTGGGAGACGAGCGAAAGCACCAGCGCGACGACGCCGAGCACTGCGAGATTGCCGGCTCCGGCCGCAGCGGCCAGAAGCAGCCCGGCAACCACGCCGCCGACGGCGCCGCCGAGCGCACCGCTCTGCGTCTTGCCGGGTGAGATCGACGGCGCCAGCTTCGGCCCGCCGACAGCGCGGCCGACGAAATAAGCTGCTATGTCGGTCGCCCAAACCACCGCGAACAGGAAGAGAATGGCGACGAGGCCGGAATGGTCGCCGTCGCGCAAAAGAGCAAGTGACAGTCCGGAAATGGCGGCATAGGCAAGGCCGGACGCGTCCCACTGTCCCGTTTGACGCATCGAAGTCTGGTGCATCGAAGCCACGACCACGGTGACAACGACCATCACCGCCACAAGAAGCAGCAGCCAGGACGCCGGCAGGCCGGCGACCAAGGCGCCGACGAAAACCAGAAGCAACGCTTCCGGCAGAAGACCAAGACCCGTGGCGGCGACCGGGCGGCACATTCGCGTCCATTCGTAGAAGATCAGAATCGTCATGGCGGCGCAAAGCAGCCGGAAGGGCAGTCCGCCGAGCCAGGTCAGGCCGAGCGTGACGACCGCAAGCACGACGGCAGAAATAACGCGAAGCTGGAGGTTGCTCATCCCTTGGCTGTCACGGCGACGCCTTCAGCGCCAAGCCCGCCGAAACGGCGCTCGCGACCGGCAAAGTCGCGCAATGCGTCAGCCAGATGCTCGCGGCTGAAATCGGGCCAGTAGCAAGGCAGGAAGACAAGTTCGCTGTAAGCCGCTTGCCACAGAAGGAAATTCGACAGCCTGAGCTCACCGCTGGTGCGGATGACCAGTTCCGGATCCGGAATACCCCGGGTGTCGAGAGAGCCGGCAAAGGATTCGGCCGTAATCGCCTCGCTGTCGAGCTCGCCGCGCGCCACCGCCGAGGCAAGCTTGCGCGCGGTGCGCACGATCTCGTCGCGTCCGCCATAGTTGAAAGCGATGACCAGGGTCAGCGCTTCGTTGCGGACGGTCAGCGTTTCGGCCTCTTCAAGCAGGCTCCTGATGTCAGGCTGCAGCCCTGCCCTGTCGCCGATGATCCTGACCCGCACGCCATTTTGGTGCAGTTCGGCGAGGTCGCGGCGGATGAAGATTTTCAACAGGCCCATCAGGTCGCTGACTTCGGACTTCGGCCGCGACCAGTTTTCCGACGAGAAGGCGTAGACGGTGAGGAACGAGATGCCAAGGCCAGGAGCGGCGCGCACCGTGTTGCGCAGCGCCTCGACGCCGGCACGATGCCCAGCAAGCCGTGGCAAGCCACGCGCCTTGGCCCAGCGTCCGTTTCCGTCCATGATGATTGCGACATGCGCGGGGCTTGTCATGTTCTCGCTTTCGAGCCAGCAGTGGCCAGACCCTAAACCTGCATGATTTCAGCTTCCTTATCGGAAAGCAGATGGTCGATGGTGCCGATCATCTCGTCGGTGAGCTTCTGGACCTGGTCGGACCGCTTGCGATGATCGTCCTCGCTGATATCGCCGTCCTTTTCCGCCTTTTTGAGGAATTCCATGCCGTCCCGGCGCACGTGGCGCACGGCGATGCGCGCATTCTCGGCATAACCATGCGAGATCTTGACCAGCTCCTTGCGGCGCTGTTCGTTGAGCTCGGGCAGCGGAATCCTGAGATTGGTGCCGTCGACGATCGGATTGAAGCCGAGATTGGATTCACGGATGGCGCGATCGACCGCACCGACCATCGACTTGTCCCAGACCGAAACCGAAATCATGCGCGGCTCCGGCACCGACACGTTTGCCACCTGGTTGATCGGCATGGTGGTGCCGTAGGCCTGCACCTGGATCGCGTCGAGCAGGTTGCTCGACGCGCGGCCGGTCCGCAGCGAAGCCAGATCGTGCTTGAACGCAGCGATCGCCCCGTCCATGCGCCGTTTGAGATCATCGTATTCGCCACTCATCATCGTCTCCTCGACCCGTTAGCCGGGTTCACTTCAGGGTAACCCGTATTTCAAGCCTCGATCCGAAAACCGGTTCCCGTTTTTCGCCTACGGAAAACCTCGGTTCGGCATCGGGCTCCCGATCAGTCGTCCGTGACGACCGTGCAACGTCCGCCGCCCCTCAGAATATCACCGAAACCACCCTTCTCGTGGATCGAATAGACGATTATCGGGATGTTGTTTTCGCGCGCAAGTGCAATCGCGGCCGTATCCATGATCGAAAGACCGCGTTTTATGACTTCGCCATGGCTGATGCGCTCGAAGCGGGTCGCATGCGGGTCCTTCTTGGGATCGGCGGAATAGACGCCATCGACCTGGGTGCCCTTGAACAGCGCGTCGGCGCCGATTTCCGCCGCGCGCAGCGCCGCGGCCGAATCGGTGGTGAAGAACGGATTGCCGGTGCCGCCGGCAAAGATGACGACCTTGCCCTGGTTCATGTAGGCGGTCGCCTGGCGCTGCGAAAAGCTCTCGCAAAGCTCAGGCATGGCGATTGCAGACAGCACCACAGCGTCGACGCCGATTTTGTTCAGCGAGGTGCGCAGCGCCAGCGAGTTGATGACGGTGGCGAGCATGCCCATATGGTCGCCGGTGACGCGATCGCCGCCCTTGGAGGCAACGGCGACGCCGCGAAAGATGTTGCCGCCGCCAATGACGACCCCAACCTCGATGCCCAGGGTACGGGCCTCGGCGATGTCGGCGGCGATGCGATCGACCACCGACACGTCGATGCCGAAATGCTGCTCACCCATCAGCGCTTCGCCCGACGCTTTCAGCAAGACACGTCGGTAGAGGGGCTTCACCGTCATCTGGTCCTCATCATTATGCGTGTGACGCGCCGGGGCGGCTTCCCGCGCAGGCGCTGCCCCGAAACATTTGGCGTTCCGATACACGAAGGGCGCTGCGATGTCACGCGGCGCCGGAACCGGCAAACGCTCTTCCAGCCATTGGCTTACACCGGCAAATGCCACTTGTGCGTGTAGATCCTTGCATGAGCAGATCCGGGCATGAGCAGATAGCCAGCCGGCCTGTCGCCGACGCCTGGCCTTCATCGATACCGCGCAAGAAATCGGCCGGGCATCCTCGCGGACACCCAGCCGTAAAGTCTTTCAGAAAGATAGAGTGCGTTTTACTTCTTGACCGCCGCCGCGACTTCCGCCGCAAAATCGGTCTCGTCCTTCTCGATGCCCTCGCCGAGCGCGAAGCGCAGATAGGCAGTGATCTTGGCCGGTGCGCCGATTTCCTTCTCGGCATCCTGCAGCGCCTTCTCGACGGTGATGTCGGGATTGAGCACGAAAGCCTGCTTGAGCAGCACGACCTCTTCGTAGAACTTGCGCAGGCGGCCCTCGACCATCTTCTCGATAATCGCTTCCGGCTTGCCGGACTGGCGCGCCTGGTCGGCGAAGATCGCCTTCTCGCGCTCGACCGCCGCCGGGTCGAGTTCTTCCGCGGTCAGCGCCATCGGGTTGGTGGCGGCGACATGCATGGCGACCTGACGCGCAAAGGCGTTGGCGACCTGCGCGTTGCCTGACGTCTCGATGGCGACCAGCACGCCGAGCTTGCCAAGGCCGTCGGCAACCGCATTGTGGACGTAGGTTGCGACGGCGCCCTGCTCGACGGTGAGCTTGGCCGAACGGCGGAAGCCAAGATTCTCGCCAATGGTGCCGACAGCGTCCTTGATGGTGTCGGCAACCGACTTGTCGGAACCCGGATACGGGGCTGCTGCGACGGCCTCGGTCTTGCCGCCATAGGCGAGCGCCACCTTGGCGACGTTGGCGACGATCTCCTGGAAGGCAGCGTTGCGGGCAACGAAGTCGGTCTCGGAATTGACCTCGACGACCGCCGCCTCACGCACGCCGGAATCGACGCCGATGAGGCCTTCGGCCGCGGTACGGCCGGCCTTCTTGTCGGCCTTGGAGATGCCCTTCTTGCGCAGCCAGTCGACGGCCTCTTCCATGTTGCCGTTGGTCTCGTTCAACGCCATCTTGCAGTCCATCATGCCCGCGCCGGTCAAGTCGCGGAGTTCTTTGACCTGTGCAGCCGAAATGCTCATTGTCGCCTCTTCGTTTAAAATGCACCGACGCACCACCGGTCCTCGATGATGCGCCTGGCGCCAGCGCTCAGCGCGCCAAAATATGAGAAAGATGAAGGCCGAAACCGGCCTTCGCTGTTACGCTTCCGGTGTCTGGGCGGCCGGTGTCTCGGCGGCCGGCGTCGGCTCGAGTGCCGGCTCGATCGGAGCCTCGGCCAAAGCGCCGACGTCGACACCAAGCGCGCCCTGCTGGCGAGCAATGCCGTCGATTGCAGCCTTGGCGATCAGATCACAATAGAGCTGGATGGCGCGGGCCGCGTCGTCATTGCCCGGAATCGGGAAATCGATCTTGTCCGGGTCGCAGTTGGAATCGATGATGGCGACGACCGGGATGCCGAGACGCTTGGCCTCGAGGATGGCGATCGCTTCCTTGTTGGTGTCGATCACGAACATCAGGTCTGGCGTCGAGCCCATGTCCTTGATGCCGCCCAGCGCCTTGTCGAGCTTCTCGCGCTCGCGGTCGAGGTTGAGGCGCTCCTTCTTGGTGAGCCCCTGGGCCTCGCCAGCCAGCATCTCGTCAAGCTTGCGCAGGCGCTGGATGGAGTTCGAGATCGTCTTCCAGTTGGTCATCATGCCGCCGAGCCAGCGGGAGTTGACATAGTACTGGGCCGAGCGCTGTGCGGCGTCGGCGACGATGTCGGACGCCTGGCGCTTGGTGCCGACGAACAGCACGCGGCCACCCTTGGCGACGGTGTCGGAAACCTGCTTCAGCGCCTGGTGCAGCAGCGGCACCGTCTGCGAGAGGTCGATGATGTGGATGTTGTTGCGGGCGCCATAGATATAGGGCGCCATCTTCGGGTTCCAGCGGTGGGTCTGGTGGCCGAAGTGAATGCCAGCTTCCAAAAGCTGGCGCATGCTGAAATCAGGCAGAGCCATTCTTATGTCCTTTTCCGGTTAGCCTCCACGGACACAGGCATTTCTGGACTTTGTCCTCGAACGCCACCGGAGGTTTCAGCCGGATTTCTCCCGGGCAGACACCAAAGTCCGTGTGTGGAATGAGCGCGCATATAGAGGGGATGCGCGGCAAACGCAAGCGCTGCGGTGTCTTGCCGCTCAGCGTGCGGCGATCAGCGCACCGGTGCCGATCATGGCGCCGCCGGCAAACCTGTTCATCAAGCGCATCCGCCTTGGCGTTTTGAACCAGCCCGAAGCCTGCCCGGCAAGCACCGCATAGACGCCCATAGTGATAATGTTGACGCCGATCACGACCGTAACCACGAGCAGCCCCTCAGCGAAGTTCATTGCATTGAGATCGAGGATCAATGGCATGATGGAGGCGTGGAACAGGATCGCCTTGGGATTGCCCAATGCGATGGAGATGCCGAGGTAAAACGATCGAGACAGTCTTGCCTGCGTAACCTCCAGTCCATTCGATCGCGCGGAAGCCGATCTCCACATCCTGACGCCAAGAAACATCAGATAGGCTGCACCCGCATATTTCAGGATGAGAAAAACCCATTCGAAGGTCTGTGCCAGTGCCACCAGACCGAGCAGCGCCAAAGTCACCAGCACCGCGTCGCCGGCGGCGATACCGAGGCCAACCAGGAACGCGCGAACGAACCCGCGCGAAACGCCGTTGGCAATGACCGTGAATACCGCCGGGCCAGGCGTGGCGGCGGCAAATGTGATCGCAGCGCAGTAAGCCAGAAATGCCGTCAACGTCATGGTCGTATCTTCCCCTTCGGCACCCGGACCCGCCGGAAAACAGCAACGATCTCCTCGCGGCTGCATTCGACGGCGCCTAGCCGCACCGCGCGGTCGCGCTCGAAGCCGGTTATGTCGTAATGCGGCGCCGATGTCTTCGGCGGCCCCTGATAGGACGAGCGCTTGACGCCGAGCTGTGCCGCAAAACGATGCAGCTCATCGGTGTCGTCGGCCAGCAGGTGACACCAGCGGTGGCCGACCCATTTCCAGATCGCCGCGTCGACATAGACCGCCATGAGGCTTGCCGCACTCCTTCATCTTGCGCCGACCAGCGGAGCCGCAGCTCACCCGCAGCCGAAATCCAACGTCAGCGATGCCAATGCTAGAGATGCCAATCCTAGCGATGATAGAAGGGATTCGGATAGAAAATGAAGCTGCCGGCGGCTTCGAGTTCGGCCACGGTCGTGGTGATGGTCTCCTGCATGCGCCGGTGCAGTTCGGCGAGGGCATCGTCGATAGAGCCCGGAAAGGCGTGCAATCCCAACGGCTCCGGCACCCGGATATGCGCGCAGCGCGGCCCGGCCGGTTGCGGTACGAAGCAATTGACCGTGTCGCGCAGCGTGCCCTTGCAATAATCGTTGCGGATACGCTTCAGATGCTCTGCGATCTCCTCTTGCGCAATGCGCGGATTGGCTGAGGCCCACGGTCCGACGCGTTGGAGACGCTGGATCGTGTCCGCCAGCGAGCGGATCTGTTTTTGTCGCTCGGCGTCGCCGGTGCCTTCCCGCAGCCAGCGGCGCGCCCGGCGCAAAAGCTCGGCGATCTCGCTGGCGCCGGGATCGACCGAAATACCCTCCCCCAGGCGCCGGCTCAATTCGCGCAGCAATTGCTTGTGCCGCGTAGCATACGTAGCCCGTTCGTCGGGCGCCATGCCGCAGGCAATCTCATCGCGCGACAGCAGCGTCGCATAGATATGGTGGACGCGCTCCGGCAGCGTATCGACGGCACGACGCTCAATCTTCAGGCTCTTCTCGACATAGGCGCATTCCTGCGCCAGCGCCGGCTCGACATTTTTGGTGAAGGCGAGCTTCCAGACAACCGGCGCGATCCAGACTTTGAAATCCTGATCCGTGACGCGACCGCGCTTGAGCGCTTCGAACCCCATCTCGACAGCCCCCGGAAGAAGCGGAGCGACGACATTGCCATGCCAGCCGACGCCGCCTTCGGGATGCAAGAGAACGCCATGCCCTTTCAGCGCCCAGGCGATCGAGTGTTCCTTGGCAGCGCCGCTGTTGCCGGGTATCTGGGCGATCAGATTGTTGGCCAGCCAGAATTTCTGCATGATCCGGCCGAGGCCGTTGACGACGCCATGCGTGGCCCAGGATGCCGCGAGCGGACTGACCCTCGAGACGATCTCCTTGTCGATCATCCAGTCGGTGAAGAATTCCGGATGGTTGGGCGTGATGAACGTTGCCTTGCCTGCGCCGCAACAGGCCTTCAGCCGCTGCCGGTCGTCGTCGGGAAAGTCGATATGGCGGACATTGGCGACACCGCGCAATCCGGCCACGCGGTTGAACGGCAACAGGTCGCGAAACCCGGGAATGCCACGCAGCATGACGACCCGGTTGACGCCAGTCATGATCCTGATCAGCGCCGGATTGGGCGTCGGCGCCACGAACACATCGATTTTGCTCAACCCACCCCCCGATCGATCCCTCGGCGTAGAGGTTGAAATGCAATTGCGGCGTGTTCAAGTCATTCGCCGCCGCCTTGCGGGCGTGGCTAACCCAGGGCTCTATTTCGGCGGACAGGGTTTCGTCTGATCGAACAGCGAAAGATTGACCAGCTTGCCGGTCATCGAGAAGTCGTTGTAGTCCATGAGCAGGTCGCGCGTGATGCCGTTCTCATGCAGCTTGAAGCTGATCCGGTATTCCGGCACCTCCTCGCCTGACTTGTCGGTGCTGTCGAAATAGGCGATGTCGACTGGCCAGTATTTGTCGGTGGCGAGTTTTGCCAGTGCCGGCACTTCCGGATCGGTCTTGTCGGCATCGGCTTTCTTGCCGACGACGACGGTGGTGGTCATCACCTTGTTGGCATCTTCCGAACCGTCGAACAGGTTGGTTTCGTAGAAATTTTCGCCCTTTTCGGCCTTGTCAATCAGTTCGGCCAGATGCTGCGTCGGAAACTGTGTGGCCGGCAGTTCGACGCTGCTCTTCTCCGGCTTGTCGATGTCGACCTTGAGGCCGTTTGTCTCCTTCGTCGCGGTGCCCTTGACCTCCTTGTCGAGAGTCTGGTCGACAAAGGATTTTGTCACGAACGAGAAGGTCTTGCCTTCGGCGTCCTCGAAAGTGGTCGTCTGCTGGTCGGTCAGCCTTGTATTCTCGTTGGTGACGATCTGGGTGACGAAACGGAACTTCACCGTATAACCTTCGCAAGGCGAGCCGTTGAACTCATAGACCATGCGGCCGGAAATGCCGGTGATGCCGGAGCGGTCGGAGGCCTTGTCCAGGGTCAGATCGTAAACCGCGCGATGCGCCTGCAGCGCCGGTACGGCAAAAGCCGGCGCCATCGAGAACACCGCTGGCAGCAGGACAGCGTGGAATGCGAGGCGTGTTGCGCGCATGAGGGGCTCCGATCATCGCGCCTGATGGCAGGCCGCAGGGAAAGAGGGTCCAGCTTAAAAAAAGTCGTGGCGGAAGCGAGGCAAAAATTGCAATTTCGGCCCGGCCTGCGCAGCGTCATCAAGCAATAGGGAAATACCATGAGTGAAACAATCGAAAAGCGGCTAAGCGATCTCGGCGTGACGCTTCCGGTCGCTGCCGCGCCCGCCGCCAACTACGTGCCCTATTGCAGATCAGGCAATCTGCTGTTCATCGCCGGACAACTGCCGCTCAAGCAGGGCAAGCTGCAGGCGAGTGGCCTGCTCGGCCGTGACGTCGACATCGCAATCGGCCAGGAAGCGGCAAAATACTGCGCGATCAACATATTGGCGCAGGCCAAGGCAGCACTTGGCGATCTCGAGAAAATCCGCCGCGTGGTGAAGATCACCGTCTTCGTCGCCTCGGCGCCGGATTTTTTCGAGCAGCACCTGGTTGCCAACGGCGCCTCGGATCTACTGGTTGCAGTGCTCGGCGATCCCGGCAAGCATGCTCGCGCCGCCGTCGGTGCCGCCTCCCTGCCGCTTAATGCCGCAGTGGAAATCGAAGCCATCTTCGAAGTCGAATGAGCCCGGCATGACCGACCTTTCCTGGCTGACCGCCCGACCCATTGCCCATCGCGGCCTCCACGACATGAACAAGACGCGCTGGGAGAACACGCTTTCCGCCTTTGCCGCTGCGGCTGAACGCGGCTATGCGATCGAATGCGATGTGCATCTGTCGTCAGACCGCATCCCGGTGATCATCCACGATGGCGATCTGAAGCGGCTGACCGGCCAGGACGGTTTCGTCTGGCAGCGCACGGCAGCAGAAATGACGGCCCTCAAGATCGGCGGCACATCAGATCGTCTGCCGACGCTGCAGCAGGCCCTCGACCTGGTCGATGGCCGCGTGCCGGTGATCGTCGAACTGAAAGGGGTTCCCGGCCGTGACGAAGGCTTGGTGGAAAGCGTCGGCAAGATGCTCAAGAACTACAGGGGCAAGGCGGCGATCATGTCGTTCGACCACTGGCTGATCCGCGACTTCCCAAAACACGCGCCCGGCATTCCGGGCGGGCTGACCGCTTATGGCAACGAAGTCAAGCTGATCGAGGCGCATTTCGCCATGCTGGCGCACGATATCGCCTTCGCCTCCTACGCCGCCGGCGACCTGCCGAACCAGTTTGTCAGTTTCGTGCGCGAAAGGCTCAAAATGCCGGTCATCACCTGGACCGTGCTCGACCAACCGGCGGTCGACCTGACCTTCAGATATGCCGACCAGATGACGTTCGAAGGATTTGAGCCGGATCTTGTGCAGGTCGCTTGAACTGAGCTTGCATGGACCGGCACGGAGCTTAAATAGGCCTCATGGATCAAGGCGATGAAGGCGACGGGCAAACGGCGAATGGAGCGTATGCGATCCGGGTTGCCTCCGGCATCGGAGCCTTCACCTGCGCCGAATGGGATGGCCTCGGCGGGACCTCACGCGGCGATACAGAAAACGGATACAACCCACTCGTTTCATTCGCTTTTCTGAGCGCTCTTGAGGATTCCGGCTGCGCCGTGCGGCGCACCGGCTGGCAGGGCCATCATCTCAGGCTCGAGACAGCGCAGGGAAAGCTGCTCGGTGCCATTCCCTGCTACCTGAAATCGCACAGCCAGGGCGAATATGTATTCGATCACGGCTGGTCGGACGCGTTCGAGCGCGCCGGGGGGCGTTACTATCCAAAACTGCAATGCGCCGTGCCGTTCACGCCGGTCACCGGCCCTCGCCTGCTGGTCAACAAGGGCGAGGACAGTCGTGCCGTGAAGGCCGGCCTGGTGGCCGGCCTGAAGGCGGTGACGGAAAAACTCGGCGTATCCTCCGCACATGTGACCTTCGCGCAGCCGAGAGATGTCGAGGCGCTGGAAGCGGCGGGTTTTTTGCACCGCACCGACCAGCAGTTCCACTTCTTCAATGAGGGTTATTCGACCTACGACGATTTTCTCGCCACTCTGGCGTCGCGCAAGCGCAAGGCGATGAGGAAGGAGCGGCGCGAGGCGCTCGCTCACGGCATCTCGATCGACTGGCTGACCGGCAAGGACCTGACCGAAAGGGTCTGGGACGACTTCTTTGCCTTCTACATGGATACCGGCAGCAGGAAATGGGGGCGGCCATATCTCAGCCGCGCGTTTTTCTCGATGATCGGCGAGCGCATGGCCGACGACATCCTGCTGGTGATGGCCAGGCGCAATGGACGCTACATTGCCGGTGCCATCAATTTCATCGGTTCCGATGCGCTCTACGGGCGCAACTGGGGCTGCATCGAGGACCACCCCTTCCTGCATTTCGAGGTCTGCTATCACCAGGCGATCGACTTCGCCATCGACCGTAAGCTGAAGGTGGTCGAAGCCGGCGCACAAGGCGAGCACAAGCTGGCGCGCGGCTACAGGCCGGTGACCACGCATTCGGCGCATTACATTGCGCATCCCGGCTTGCGTAACGCGGTCGCCGACTATCTCAGGCGCGAGCGCCGCGAAGTGGAGCGGATGGCCGGCTATCTCGAAGAGCACACCCCGTTCCGCAAGGATCTGGCGGACGATTAGAGCGACGTGCGTCCAATTGGACGCACAAAGTACGCTCGAAAGCATCGTAGTTTCCGAAGATCGATTCCGATTGTTGGGTCGATGCGGTAGGAGCAACACACAATCCGGAGCGCACGCCATGGCCGAACAAACCACATACGACAGCAACAATATCTTCGCGAAAATCCTGCGCGGTGAAATCCCGTCGCATCGCGTCTATGAAGATGACGCGGTTGTCGCCTTCATGGATGTGATGCCGCAAGGTCCGGGTCATACGCTGGTTGTGCCGACGGCGCCGTCGCGCAACCTGCTTGACGCGGATCCGGCAACATTCGGCCCACTCTTCGCCGTCGTGCAAAAGGTGGCGGTGGCGGTGAAGAAGGCCTTCGGCGCCGATGGCGTCACCATCCTGCAGTTCAACGAGCCCGCTTCGGGCCAGACCGTCTACCACCTCCATGTCCACGTCATTCCACGCTTCGAGGGCATCCCTTTGAAGCCGCATAGCGGGCAGATGGAGAAGCCGGAAGTGTTGGCTGAGAACGCCGGCAAGATACGGACGGCGCTGGCAAACTGACGCCGGGCGCCGCGCGTTCGGCCGCCCACCAGCCCCTCGAAGAAAAAAAGCCCCGTTTCCGGGGCTTTCTTTAGCTTTCAGGCCATCATCCCTTGCGGGGCAGTTGCGGCACCAGGCTGCGCTTGCTGCCGTCCTTGCCCTTGGGCTCCGCCTTCTGCGCGACCGCCTTTTTCGCGGCCGGCTTCTTGCCGGCAGCTTTCCTGGGCTTCGGCGTGTCGTCCGGTTCTTCCTTCTTCGGCTTGACCGGCGCCTCGTCGGCGAGCGACTCGAGCTTCAGCCCGGTTTCGCCGGTCTCTTTCTTGTCGACGGTGACACGCACCGTGCCGCCCTTCTTGAGCTTGCCGAACAGCACCTCGTCGGCCAGCGGCTTCTTGATGTGCTCCTGGATGACGCGGCCGAGCGGCCGTGCTCCCATGCGCTCGTCATAGCCCTTCTCGGCCAGCCAGGCGATCGCCTCCTGCGACAGGTCGAAGGTGACGCCACGCTCGGAGAGCTGGGCCTCGAGCTGCATGACGAACTTCTGCACCACCTGGTGGATGACCGGCACCGGCAGCGAGCCGAACGGGATGATCGCATCGAGACGGTTGCGGAACTCCGGCGTGAACAGCCGGTTGATCGCCTCGACATCGTCGCCTTCACGCTTGGTCGAGCCGAAACCGATAGCCGCGCGCTGCGCATCCGAGGCGCCCGCATTGGTGGTCATGATCAGGATGACATTGCGGAAGTCGATCTGCTTGCCGTTGTGGTCGGTCAGCTTGCCATGGTCCATGACCTGCAACAGGATGTTGAACAGATCCGGATGCGCCTTCTCGACCTCGTCCAGCAACAGCACGCAATGCGGATGCTGGTCGACGCCGTCGGTCAACAGGCCGCCCTGGTCGAAGCCGACATAGCCGGGAGGCGCGCCGATCAGCCGTGAGACGGTGTGGCGTTCCATATATTCGGACATGTCGAAGCGGATCAGCTCGACACCGAGCGAGGCGGCGAGCTGCTTTGCCACTTCGGTCTTGCCAACGCCAGTCGGTCCCGAGAACAGGTAGGAGCCGATCGGCTTCTCCGGTTCGCGCAGGCCGGCCCGCGCCAGCTTGATCGCCGAGGTCAAAGCCGTGATCGCGGTGTCCTGACCGTAGACGACGCGCTTCAGCTCGATGTCGAGACCGGCCAGCACCTTCTCGTCGTCGGCGGAAACCGTCTTCGGCGGAATGCGGGCGATGGTGGCGATCGTCGCTTCGATCTCCTTGATGCCGATGGTCTTCTTGCGCTTGGCCTCCGGCACCAGCATCTGCGAGGCGCCGGTCTCGTCGATCACGTCGATCGCCTTGTCCGGCAGCTTGCGGTCGTTGATGTAGCGCGCCGACAGTTCAACCGAAGCCTTGATCGCCTCAGCCGTGTAGCGAACCTTGTGGAACTCCTCGAAATACGGCTTGAGACCCTTCATGATCTCGATAGCGTCCTCGATGGTCGGTTCGTTGACGTCGATCTTCTGGAAGCGCCGCACCAAGGCGCGGTCCTTCTCGAAGAACTGGCGGAACTCCTTGTAGGTGGTTGAGCCGATGCAGCGGATCGTTCCGGACGACAGCGCCGGCTTCAACAGGTTCGACGCATCCATGGCGCCGCCAGACGTCGCTCCTGCCCCGATCACGGTGTGGATCTCGTCGATGAACAGAACCGCGCCCGGATAATCCTCAAGCTCCTTGACGACCTGCTTCAGCCGCTCCTCGAAATCACCGCGATAGCGGGTGCCGGCCAGCAATGTTCCCATGTCGAGCGCGAAGATGGTGGCGTTGTGCAGCACTTCCGGCACGTCGCCCTCGACGATGCGCTTGGCGAGGCCCTCGGCGATCGCCGTCTTGCCGACGCCGGGGTCTCCGACATAGAGCGGATTGTTCTTGGAGCGGCGGCACAGCACCTGGATGGTGCGGTTGATCTCGGACTCGCGGCCGATCAGCGGATCGATCTTGCCGGCCTTGGCCTTGTTGTTCAGATTGACGCAATAGGCGGTCAGCGCGTCCTGCTGCTGCTTTTTCTTGCCGCTGTCCTCTTGCGGCTCGGCGCCGCTCTGGCCCTGCTCGTCATCGGCGCCACGCGGCGACCGCGTCTCGGACGCGCCGGGCCGCTTGGCGATGCCATGCGAGATGTAGTTGACCGCGTCGTAGCGGGTCATCTGCTGTTCTTGCAGGAAATAGGCGGCATGGCTCTCGCGCTCGGCGAAGATGGCAACGAGCACGTTGGCGCCGGAGACTTCCTCGCGGCCGGACGACTGCACATGGATCACCGCGCGCTGGATGACGCGCTGGAAACCGGCCGTCGGCTTGGAATCCTCGTCATAGCCGGTAACGAGATTGTCAAGCTCGGTATCGATGTAGGTGAGAACCGTGTGCTTCAACTCGTCGAGATCGACGTTGCAGGCGCGCATGACCGCGGCCGCCTCGGTGTCGTCGATGAGCGCGAGCAGCAAATGCTCAAGGGTTGCGTATTCGTGGTGCCGCTCATTGGCGAGCGTCAGCGCCTGGTGAAGCGCCTTTTCCAGGCCTTGGGAGAAAGCCGGCATGTTACCTCACTTCTTCTCCATCACGCATTGCAGCGGATGCTGATTCTGTCGGGCGAAATCCATGACCTGAGACACTTTGGTCTCGGCCACCTCGAATGTATAGACCCCGCACTCGCCCACTCCATGATTGTGAACATGAAGCATGATGCGTGTGGCGGCTTCACGGTCCTTCTGGAAAAAGCGCTCCAGCACGTGAACCACGAATTCCATGGGTGTGTAGTCGTCGTTGAGAATGAGGACCCGATAAAGGCTAGGCTTCTTGGTCTTGGTTTTGGTGCGCGTGATGACGGCCGTGCCGCGACCGGTCTCGTTGCCGTCGCTGCCGTTTTGCATCCGCACCACATCTGTTGTGGCAGTCAAACCTGTCGTCACGTAACCCTGCCTTTTCGAATCCCCATATGAGTTCGACATGTAGGTCTTCGATGAACGATTTTAAGCCCTTCTGTTTAGCTGACAATATGGCTAGGTGGCCAAACTTGACCGATTTTTCGAAATCGTGAAGGCAGCAGAGCCCCTGATTTCAAATTGAGGGCATCGCATCGAAAGTACGCTAGTCAACGGCAAGGGAAAACGAAGCCTGAACTCTGTCATGCTGCCCACTGCTTCGGTCGATAGGTTGAGCGGTTTTCCGACCCGTCGCTTTGGCGGCACGATCCGATAGGCGTGGAGCACTTACGATTTATCGTAGATGCGTCAGCTAACGAAACAACATGCATCTGAATAACGAACCTGGAGTCGCATGATCCCTTCAGAGCGCGCTTTAGGTGCCAGCGAGACTGTTTAGGCCGGGCACACTCAGGATTTCCATCGTCCAACATGAGCGAGAACAGCGACAGGCAAGATGCCGACGAGAACTATGGCAAGTGCCGCGATCGATGCTTCCTCGTAGGTCCCCCGCGCCGCCTCGCCGTAGAGATGCGTCGCCAGGGTCTCGAAATTAAGCGGCCTCAACAGAAGCGTCGCCGGCAACTCCTTCATGCAATCGACAAACACGAGCAAGCCCGCAGCGACGAGCGACGGTTTCGAAAGCGGCAGATGAATATGCCGGAATGTGCCAGTCACATTCCGGCCGAGGCTGCGCGCGGCGTGATCGAACGAGCGCGGAATGCGGCTGAAGCCCGCCTCGACCGATCCGACCGCAATCGCCAGGAAGCGTGCGACATAGGCGTAGCCGAGCGCTGCTCCGGACCCGATCAGCAGCAGGCCGGTTGGCGCGCCCAGCCATGCGAGCGCGGTTCGGTCGATCATCTGATCGAGGGCCGCGACGGGCAACAATATTCCGATGGCCACCACGGTGCCGGGCATCGCATAGCCGACCGTGGAAATCCGCTGCAAAGCCGCCGTGACACGGCCGGGAACCGAGCGCGCCGTATAGGCGATGACCACGCCGAAGAGCAGGATTGCGAGCGTAGCCATGGCCGACAAGGTGACGGTGTTGAGCGTTTCCGACAAGAGCCGGGGCGACAGCCCTGCGAAACGGACGCGCTTCCACGCCTCGACGGCAAGATAGCTCGCCGGGGCGATGAACCCGATGAACACCGGCAAAAGGCCGAGCGCAAAAACCAGCAGACCGGAAACGGTGCCGAGACGATGCGGTGTGAAATTCCGCGCCTTTTGTGCGCTCGACCAATAACGCTGACGACGGCGCGCCCAACGCTCGATAGTGACGAGCGCGACCACCAATGACAGCATGGCGAGCGCAATCTGCGCCGCGCCCGGCAGGTCGGACCGCGTCACCCATGTCGTGTAGACCGAGACCGTCAGTGTCTTCACGCCCAGGAACTCCGAGGCACCGATGTCGTTCAGCGCCTCCATCAGCGCGAGGCTGACGCCGACGGCGATCGCCGGACGTGCCAGCGGCAGCGCAACGCGCCAGAAGACGCCGCCTTTGCCACTTCCAAGCGTGCGCGACACCTCGACCAGATTGGCCGCCTGGGTGAGAAACATCGCCCGCGTCGTCAGGTACACATAGGGGTAGAGCACGAAGCCGAGCAGCACGATGCAGCCGGCCATCGACCGGATGTCGGGAAGGCGGAATTCGTGTGGGCTGGTGAAGCCAAGTGCCACTCTGAGCGCACTCTGGACCAAGCCGATCGGATGGAGAAGATCGAGATAGACGTAGGCGATTATGTAGGTCGGCACCGCGAGCGGGAGGAGCAGCGCCCATTCGAGAAACCTGCGGCCGGGAAAATCATAGGCGGTGACAAGCCAGGCCGTCGAGGTGCCAAGAAGCGTGACGAGGACACCGACGCCGACGAGCAGCGTCGTGGTCTGCTGGAAGGCCTGCGGCAGCACATAGGCGAAAAGATGCGGCCAGAGCCCGCTCGATCCCCGCAGCGCCTGCCAGACAAGGGCGAGAACCGGGATCGCCACCAGCACAGCGATAAGCACGGTCGCCATGAACCACAGTCGCCCGGACCTGTACCGGGCGACCTTCACAATGGGGGCTTTAGGCATAGTGGAGGCTTTAGGCAGGTCGACATCCGACATCGGGAGATCACCGGGCGCAGCACTGCCCACGCCCGGATCGCCCATCAGTTGTCGAAGCCGACCTTCTCGGCCAGTTCGCTTGCCTGCTTGCGATGCTTGACGATTTCCGTCATCGGCACTGGATCGACTTTCAACGCGCCGAACGAGGCGATGATCGGGTCGATCGGAGCGCCGGCCTTGACCGGGTATTCGAAATTTGCCTTGGCATAGAGTGTCTGGGCGTCGTCGGAGACCAGATATTCCAGCAGCTTGACCGCCTCACCCTTGTTCGGCGCATGCTTTGCGACTGCCGCGCCGCTGACGTTGACCTGCGTGCCGCCATCCTTGAACGTTGGCAGGACGACCTTGATCGCGTCGCCCCAGGCGACCTGCTCCTCACCGCCCTTGCCGGAGCGCATCAGTCCGACGTAGTAGGAATTGGCGATGCCTATCTGGCAAATGCCGCCGAGGATGTCCTTGGCTACATCGCGGTCGCCGCCGCCCGCCTTGCGGGCGAGATTCCCCTTGACGGCGGCAAGCCATGCTTCCGTCGCCTCGGCGCCGTTATGTGCGATGTAATCGGCGAAAAGAGCGGTGTTGTAGGGATGCTGGCCGGACCGGATGCAGACCTTGCCCTTCCATTTTGGATCGGACAGGTCCTCGTAGTTGAACGCGGCAAGATCGAGATCCTTGGCCGCGTAGAGTACGCGGGCCCGCATCGACAGAGCAAACCAGTTGTTGGCCGGGTCACGCAGGTTCTCCGGGACCGCGGCTTTCAGAACATCTGATACGACCGGCTGCGTCAGGCCTTTTTCGGCCAGGTCAGCGAGGTTGCCGACATCGACCGTCATGAGAATATCGGCAGGTGAGCTTTCCCCTTCCGAGGCCACACGCTCCGCCAGACCATCTTTCATGAAGACTGTATTGACCTTGACGCCGCTCGAGGCGGTGAAGGCGTCAAGCAGCGGCTGGATCAGCCCAGGCTCACGCGTGGTGTAGATGTTCAGTTCGGCCGCCATAGCGCTGGCCCCGCCAGCGAGGGCGAAGACGCCGCCCACCAGGGCGAGTCGCAATGTGGAAAGGCTCTTCATGAAGCGGTCCTCCATTAATTGATTGGTGCGGCCGGCATTGGTTGACAGCCCAGGAATTGCTCGATCATATGTGACTAATTTAGTCAAGTTACTTTGCGACCAAAGCGCTTGCGACTTATGCCGCAGCGAATATCAGGACGCCGCCTGGATCTACGGTCAGGTGGATCGGCTCACCCGGCTTTACATCGATCCGGCTGGTGGTGCGCAAGCGCAAGAGGTCAGCAACGCCCTCGATCCTGACCAGCAATTGTTCGATCTCACCCAGAAAAGAGCGGTTGACGACAAGCGCCGGCAGACCTTCCTCGGGACCTGAAAGGGAGACGGCCTGCGGGCGGATGCAGGCAAACGCCTTGCCGCCTTCCGGAAGATCGAGCCGGGCTGGAAAGCTGCCCAGCACCGTTTCGACCCGGCCATCGCGGTAGATGCCCTCTACCCTGTTGCACGGGCACAAGAATTCGGCGGCGTAGAGTGAGTTGGGATGATCATAGATATCGTAGCCCGTCCCGACCTGCACAACCCGCCCCTCCTGCATCAGCACAACCCGGTCACCGACGGAAAGGGCCTCCTCCGGGTCGTGCGTGACGAGGATCGCCGTCGTCCCCAAGGCTCTCAACGTCGAAATGGTCTCCTCGCGCACCCGCTCCCGCAGGCCACGATCAAGGTTGGAGAAAGGCTCGTCCATCAGCAGAATGACGGGTTTTGGGGCAAGCGCCCGCGCCAGTGCGACTCGCTGCTGCTCGCCACCTGAAAGCGTGTGTGGGTAACGGCCGGAAAGCGCCTGGATGCCGATTCGGGCGATTACCTCGGCCGCACGGGCGCTCGCCTCGCGCCGCGACAGCCGCTTGAGGCCGAAGGCCACGTTCTCCTCGACGGTCAGGTGCGGGAACAGGGCATAATCCTGGAACATGAATCCGATGTTGCGGTCTTCGGGCTCGACAAAGCTGTTCGCGCCCGCGATCTCAATGCCATTGAGCAGAATTCTTCCGCTGTCGGCCGTATCGACGCCTGCAATGATCCGCAAAAGCGAGGATTTGCCGCAACCGGACTGGCCGACCAGGCAGACGATCTCTCCAGGCGCAATCGAAAGCGAAACGTCATCCAGCGCCCGGGTGTCGCCGAAGCTTCGGCTGATGTGTTCCAGCGTTAGCGGAGCGCCGGCATCATTTATCGACCCATGCATCATTCGCCCTTAAGCTAAACCGACAAGCTGGCTCATTGCTGTTTAGATCAGCGTCGATCGGCTGGAAACTTAATTGCCATGAAAAAAACCCGGCCGCACGTTCGCGACCGGGTCCGTCTTGCTGGCCCAAGGGCCGTGTTCACATCTTGTAGCGAGATTATTTCGCCTTTGCGACGATCGATTCGAACGGCTTGTAGGCTTCCTTGGCGAGTTCGGCATAGAGGTCACCAATCTTGGTGGCTTCGGTGACGAAGGCTTCGTACGACTGCCTGGCAAAATCGGACTGGATCTCGATCGCCTTCTCCAGCGACTTGGCCGACAAAAGTTTCTCGGCTGCTGCGCTGCCCGCCTCGAAGCTTTTCTTGGTGTACTCGCCCGCCTCGGTGGCGATGGCCTGCGCGCCCTTGGAAAGGGATGCGAAGCTCTTCAAGCCGCTATCCGCAAACTCCTTGCCGTATTTGCTGAAATCTTCATAGGTCTGGGTCATTCACGCAATCCCTTGCCAGTTGTCCTTGAGCGGTGGACGCGGCCTTTTCCCGGGGCCGCGTTGTGCAATGCAAATAATATATTGTGCACTGCACAAAAGTCAAGTTTTTTACCGAGTGCGGGTTTCACCGGGTGCGGCCCCGGCCATCCGGCCAGCAGATCGGCGCAACCGTCGGGAAATGGCTAAGATTCGAATAAAGAAAAGCTCAAGCTCGAAGAAAATGGTGAACGCTGCGGTTACCATAAACGGATTGGTAACGCTGGCCGCGATAGCTTGGCTTGAAGTGAGGCAGGACCCCTTTGCCGCCTCCACCGCAACAAAAATTCAAAGGAAACCATCGGTGCGTCAGGCGTTGTCGGGCATTCTCTCCAAATCCGCGTCCTCCTTGAAAACGATCATGATCCTCGCTTTGGCGATGACATTCGTCGTTGCCGGAGCTGCTTCGTCCATGGCGGCGAGGTCGGCGGCCATCGTCATCGACGCCAAGACCGGCAAGGTGCTTTACTCTTCGAACGCCGATGGCCGACGCTATCCCGCCTCGCTCACCAAGATGATGACGCTTTACCTGGCCTTCGAGGCCATGGCGAACGGCAAGATCGGCAAGAACTCCCGCGTCGTCTTCTCGGCCAATGCTGCTGCCGAACCGCCGACCAAACTCGGCGTCAAACGGGGCGGCGCGATCACCGTCGAGACCGCGATCCTGTCGATGGTGACCAAGTCGGCAAACGACTCGGCAACCGCAATCGGCGAACTTCTCGGCGGCAATGAAGCCAATTTCGCCCACATGATGACTGCCAAGGCGCGGGCACTGGGCATGAAGGGGACCGTTTTCCGCAACGCCCACGGCTTGCCAAATCCCGGTCAGTTCACCACCGCGCGCGACATGGCGGTGCTCGGCATCGCGCTGCGGGAGCATTTTCCCCAGTATTACAGCTATTTCTCGCAGCGTTCCTTTCTCTACGGCCGCAGGCGCATCAACGGCCACAACCGGCTGCTTGGACGCATCAAGGGCGTCGACGGCATTAAGACTGGCTACACCCGCGCCTCCGGCTACAATCTCGTCTCCTCGGTCGACGACGGCGATCGCCGCATCGTCGCGGTGGTCATAGGCGGGAAATCCGGCGGCAGCCGCGACAACCAGATGGCCGCATTGATCAAAGCCTACCTGCCGAAGGCGTCGTCGCGCGGCAGCGGCATGCTGATCGCCAAGGCTGGCGGCGGCAACCCGATCACCGCTCTGGCGAAAGTATTCCTGCCCAAGCGCGACGCGCCGACGCCGGACAGCAGGCCGGAAGACGATGCGGCGTACAACGAGGCCCCGGACGGCGATGCCATTGCCTCCCTGGTCGAGGAGGCCGAGCCCGTCGTTGAAGAAGCCACCCCCGTCGTTGAGACCACGCCCGTCTCTCGGACCAAAAAGCTCGAGACAATGGCCGCGGCCACGGCGGACGATGTGGCGACCGCACGGGTCGCAGCAGCCTATGGCGAACCGGCAAAGGTCGATCCCGTCAACACGGCATCGGTGCCGTCCGGCTGGGCAGTCCAGGTCGCCTCTTCGCCAAAACAGTCCGAAGCCCAGGCTCTCCTGGACGAGACGAGCAAACAGGCGCCTTCGGTCCTGGCCGATGCTGTGGGCTTCACCGTCGCCTTCGAGAAGGGCGGCGTCACCTACTACCGCGCCCGGTTCGGCTTTGGCTCGAAGACTGCCGCCTCGAAAGCCTGCAACGCCCTGAAGAAAAAGAAAATCGAGTGCTACGCCGTCCACCAGTAGGCGGCGTCGAAACATCTCCCGGAAGAATTCTGCGTCGAAGGAGACTAGTTGTGATTGGAGAGCAAGACGTCCTTGGCTTCGTTGATCCGCGCCGCCAGAAACGAAGTGCCGCCGAGATCGGGGTGCAGGCGCTGCATCAGGCGGCGGTGCGCCTTGCGGACATCCGCCGCGGCGGCCCCCGCTTCAAGACCAAGGATCTTGTAGGCCTCCTCCTTAGTCATGGCGCCCGAACCTGGCGAAACACCCAGCCCGTCGCCACCATTCGCCTCCGCGTCTTTGCGCCAGATGGGAAATCTGCCGTCAAGATACGTCTCTAGCAGCTGGCGGCTCTCCGGGTCGCCGGGGAGTTCGCGATAAAGCTGCTGCAATTCCGCAAGGCTCATCGTGCCTAGCATCTTGCCTTCATGGCGGCCGGCGAGCACGAGCCCCTCCAGATTGCCGGTATCGTGATCAAGCTCCATTTCGAGGGCCGCGGTGCGCACCGTCGAATACTTGCCCGGCTCCAGTTTCGCCGTCGGCCGCTTCATCCGCATCGAGCCATACCAGGCAAGCGCCGTCGACAGGATCAAGCCGCCGATGCCTGCGCGTCCAACCAGAAGCGCGGCGACGCCGATCAGCGCCAGCAGGACAGGCCCAAGCGTCCTCATCCAGCTTGCGAGTTTCGCGGGGTCGGAGCGCAGAAACACCATGGCCACGCCGAGCAGCACCAAAAGCAACGCCACGAATGCGATAGTCGCGCCCATCATTTCCTGCCGCTCCGCAGATGCTCGATCATCAGCCGGTCTTCCGGCCTGCCTCTGGCCTCCAGAGCCTTCAGCCCGCCCGTCGCAAACACCGCAACCGCCGATAGCAGGTTGGCCAAGGTTGCGGCGGCCCGCCGGTCAAATCGGAACCAGGCGCCTTTGGACAGCCGCGCAATTTCCTTGAACGCCTTTTCCGCGCCGGCATCATGGCCCTCCTGAAAGACGAAGACAGGAACGCCGTGCAGGCCGAGGCTGCCGGCCTTTTCCGCCAGATCGTCGATATTTTCCTCCATCGCGTCGCCGATATAGACCAGCGCGTTGACCTTGGCCGCCGCCGTCTGTTTCAGCGCATGGGCGAGCACCTTGCCGATCTGGGTGTGGCCGCTGCGGCATTCGATCCGCGTCATCAGCTGCTTCAGCGCGTTCGTATCGGTGACGAATGCGGATGAGCGGCACTCGCCAAAACCGCGAAAATAGACCAGTTGGACCTTGAGCGCCCCGGCCTTGCCGACGGCGTCGAACATCTCGCCCTGCAGCGCACAGGCGAGATCCCAAGTCGGCTGGCGGCTCATGGTCGCGTCGAGGGAAAGGATCAGCCTGCCAGTACCGGTCGCGGACGCAGCCAGCGTCCTTGCCTGACGGATAAACGCGTCGATCTCGCCGCTGCTCGATTGGGATTCGACCGGCGCAGGATTGGCCTTTGCGGGCACGGGCTGCTTCTTGTCGCTCATGACATTCAAGATGTGGCGTTGTCGCACAGCTTGCAAGCCCAGCATGAGGCTATCTGGAGGGCCGGCGATCACCGCAGCTTTGAATATTGGGGCCTTCCTAGAGAAGGCCGAGATCGGCAAGCTCGCGCCTGAGTTTTGGCGGCATTTCGACCAATCCCGCTTTGCCCTTGGAGAGATCGGCCGGTGCGTCCGACGGTTTCAAATAGCGCCAGCCTTGAAAGGCGCGGCGCGGCTGCCATTCAGTCGGCACGACCGCGGGATCGAGGATCAGGTGACAGCGGCCGATACCCTCGTCATCGGTGAAAGGACGGATTTCGGTGATCAACTGGCGGCACTGCACGTTGCCCTTGATTACCCAGTAGAGGGAACCGCCATCGGTGACCTCGGCGATGCGCGTCGGCGTCATGCGGGTGGTGTGGTAGTGCTCGACCGGTTCACCGGCGCGCCGCCGTTCGTCGAGGCGGAACGCGATCCACTCTTCGAGATCTTCGACGCTGTCGCAGCCAACGCAGAGCTTTATGAGATTGAGGGCCATGGATCAAGGTTTAGTCCGGCGCGCGAAGGCGTCAACTGGCCCAATCGACTTTCTCCACAGTGCCGACTTTCTCCACAGTGCCGCTGTTCTCCACGGCGCCAATCCACGGTGCAAGGCTTGGCTCAGCATTCCACGATATTGACGGCCAGTCCGCCGAGGCTGGTTTCCTTGTATTTCTCGTTCATGTCGAGGCCGGTCTGGCGCATGGTCTCGATCGCGGCATCGAGCGGCACGAAATGAACGCCGTCGCCCTTGATGGCCAGCGACGCGGCAGTCACCGCCTTGACGGCGCCGAGCGCGTTGCGCTCGATGCAAGGCACCTGCACCAGCCCGCCGACCGGATCGCAGGTCATGCCGAGATGATGCTCGAGCGCGATCTCGGCGGCGTTCTCGACCTGCTCGGGCGTGCCGCCCATCACGGCGCACAGCCCCGCTGCCGCCATCGCCGAGGCCGAACCGACCTCGCCCTGGCAGCCGACCTCGGCGCCCGAGATCGAAGCGTTGGTCTTGATGATGCCGCCGACCGCTGCTGCGGTCAGCAGGAAATCGCGGATGCTTGGCTGGTCGGCCTCGGGGTGGAAATGCAGCCAGTAGCGCAGCACCGCCGGCAGCGTGCCTGCAGCACCATTGGTAGGCGCGGTGACGACGCGCCCGCCGGCGGCGTTCTCCTCGTTCACCGCCATGGCATAGATCGACAGCCAGTCGTTGGCGAGCAGCGGATTGGGCCGGTTCTGCCGCCACTGCTCCTGCAGCTTGTCATGCAATTGTCGCGCGCGTCGGCGCACCTTCAGGCCGCCCGGCATGATACCGTCCTGCGACAGACCGCGCTCGATGCAGCTCTTCATGGCGCTCCAGATGCCGTCGAGGCCGGCGTCGAGCTCTTCACGCGACATCTGCGTCTCTTCGTTGACGCGCTTCATGTCGGCGATGGAAAGACCGCTTTTCGCGGCCATCGACAGCATCTCGACAGCGTTCTTGAAGGGGTATGGAACCTTCTTGCCCTCGCTCGTCACCGAGCCCTTCGCCTTCATCCGCTGCAGCTCTTCTTCGGAAACCACGAAGCCGCCGCCGATCGAATAGTAGATACGCTTGAGCAGCAGGCGGTCGTCGGCATCATAGGCAGAGAAAGCCATGCCGTTGGCGTGGCCGGAAAGCGGCGTCTTGCGATCCAGCACCAGATCCGTGGCCGGGTCGAAGCGATAGGACGGATGGCCGGGCGGCGAAATCCGCTTCTCGGCGGCGATACGGTCGACAATGCTGTCCGCCTGATCGGGGTCTACCGTCTGCGGCGTCTGGCCGGCAAGCCCGAGCACGACGGCGCGATCTGAACCATGGCCGATGCCGGTATAGGCAAGCGAGCCGTGCAGACTGGCGGCGATGCGGTCGACCTTGGCGCCGGCCGGGCGTGGCCAGTCATCTCCCGCGACCTCGTCGAGAAAGCGCCGCGCAGCCGTCATCGGTCCCATCGTGTGCGAACTCGATGGTCCAATGCCGATCTTGAACAGGTCGAAAACCGAAAGGAACACGCGCCGCTCTCTCCTATTGGAATTTACATATAGGAATTCCTGTGATGTTTCCGCTCTTTCGAAGATTGCGGCGCTGCACCTGCCGACCTTGTTTGCTCCGGCAGCGACATCGTTGCGTTCCGCCATCGAAGCGCCGCCACCGCTTGTGGTAAGAGGGTTGCATGGGCGATTCCTTCCATTTGTCGACGGCAGACCTCGTTGCGCTTGCCTTCTTCGTTTTCGTGTGGGTGCTGCATACGCTCGCCTCCGACGGAAAGCTGGTCAGGCGCATGTCGCTGACGACGGCGATGAACGTCCAGCGTCAAGCCTGGATGCGGAACATGGCCGAACGCGAGGTCCGCATTGTCGACACCGCCATCATGGCCGGCCTTCAACAGGGAACCGCCTTCTTCGCCTCCAGTTCGCTGATTGCGATCGGCGGCTGTTTTGCCCTGCTCGGCGCCTCCGATCAGGTTGTTTCGGTGCTGAGCGACCTGCCGCTCGGCGCGACGGCGTCCCGCTCCGCCTTTCAGATGAAGGTGTTCGGATTGGTGCTGATCCTTGCCTATTCCTTTTTCAAGTTCGGCTGGGCCTACCGGCTGTTCAACTATTGCTCGATTCTGATCGGTGCGGTGCCGATCCCGCACGGCGAGGCTTCACGCAACCCGGTCAGCGAGACGGCGGTATGGCGGGCGGCGCGCATGAACATGCTGGCCGGAAAACATTTCAATTCCGGCATGCGCGGCGTGTTCTTCTCGATCGGCTATCTCGGCTGGTTCGTCGACCCAAAAGTATTCGTGCTGTCGACGCTGCTGTTGCTGGCGGTTCTGGTGCGTCGCCAGTTCTTCTCGGCGGCGCGGCAAGCCGTGATCGGTCAGCCGCCCGAGCCGACACCCGGTCCGGGAAAAAGCCGATCGATGCGGCCCGACAGCCGGTAGGCGACGCCCCTCACCCCTTCAGGTGGGAGACGACACTACCACCACTTTTCCGGCTGGAACGTACCCGCAGCCTGTTCGATGACATGGGCGGTCTGGAACAAGGTTTCCTCGTCGAACGGCCGGCCGATGAGCTGCAGGCCGAGCGGCAGGCCCTTGGCGTCGAGCCCTGCGGGCACGGCGATGCCCGGCAGTCCGGCCATGTTCACGGTCACCGTGAAGATGTCGTTGAGGTACATCTTGACCGGGTCGGCGGCCATGTCCTCGTCGGCGATGCCGAAGGCCGCCGACGGCGTCGCCGGCGTCAGGATGACGTCGACGCCGGCAGTGAATGCGTTTTCGAAATCCCGCTTGATGAGGTTGCGCACCTTCTGCGCCTGCAGATAGTAGGCGTCGTAGTAGCCGGCGGAGAGCACATAGGTGCCGATCATGATGCGGCGCTTGACCTCGCGGCCGAAGCCGGCGGCGCGGGTCTTCTCGTACATGTCGACGATATCCTTGCCCGGCACGCGCAACCCGTAGCGGACGCCGTCATAGCGGGCTAGGTTCGACGAGGCTTCGGCGGGCGCGACGATGTAATAGGCCGGCAGCGCATATTTGGTATGCGGAAGCGAAATGTCGACGATCTCGGCGCCGGCATCTTTCAGCCAGGCAATGCCCTTCTGCCACAGCGCCTCGATCTCGTCGGGCATGCCGTCGACGCGGTATTCCCTGGGGATGCCGACCTTCATGCCCTTGATCGGCTTGCCGATCGCCGCCTCGTAGTCCGGCACCGGGCGGTCGACCGAGGTGGTGTCCTTCGGATCGACCGAGGCCATGGATTTCAAGAGAATCGCAGCGTCACGCACGTCGCGGGCGATCGGACCGGCCTGGTCGAGCGACGAAGCGAAGGCGACGATGCCCCAGCGCGAGCAGCGGCCGTAGGTCGGCTTCATGCCGACCGTGCCGGTGAAGGCGGCGGGCTGGCGGATCGAGCCGCCGGTGTCGGTGGCGGTGGCGCCGGCACACAGGAACGCCGAAACGGCGGAGGCCGAGCCACCCGACGAGCCGCCCGGCACGAGTTGGGCGTTATCCAGCGTGCGCGCGGTTCTGGTGCCGCCAGCCGAAACAAAGCCGCCATCGCCCTGATGCGTGGTCGGCATCACCATCGTGTCGACGCGCGAACGCCGCCACGGATTGACGACAGGGCCGTAGTAGGAGCTCTCATTGGACGAGCCCATGGCGAACTCGTCCATGTTGAGCTTGCCGAGCATGACGGCGCCGTCGGCCCACAGATTGGCGGTGACGGTCGATTCGTAGTGCGGCTTGAAGCCGTCCAGCACATGGCTGCAGGCCTGGGTGTGGATGCCTTCGGTGCCGAACAGGTCCTTGATGCCGAGCGGAATGCCTTCGAGCGACCCGCCCTCGCCCTTCGCAAGCTTCGCGTCCGAGGCCCTGGCCATGTCGCGCGCCTTGTCATCGGTTACGACGATATAGGCATTGAGCGCCGGATTGGCCCGCTCGATCGCCTGCAGATAGGCTTCGGTGATCTCGGTTGCGGTGATTTCCCTGGCGCGCAGCTTGGCGCGGGCCTGCGAAATCGTCAGGTGGGTCAGGTCGCTCATCAGGCAAGGCTCTTTTCGTAAAACACCGACCACCCGGAATCGGGATAATCCAGCACCGGGCCGCAGCGCGAAAATCCGGCGCGTTCATAGACGGTCCACGCAGCCGGATGGCGGTCGCCGGTTTCCAGCACCAGACGCTTCAGTCCTTCATTGCGCGCCAGCGCCTCGATTCGCTCGACGATCCCGGCGCCGATCTTCTGCCCGCGATGCGAAGGCCGCGTGTACATGCGCTTGACCTCGCCGACGGCGCCGTCGTGGCGTTTCAGCGCGCCGCAGCCGATGGCGAGGCCGTTGTCGCGAGCGATGAAGACAGTCGTGTCGTTGTCGGCCATCTGCTCGACGGTCATGTGGGAGCAGTGCTCCGGCGGCGTCAGTTCCAGCAGCGTGTCGTTGAGCTCCTTGACCAGCCCGCGCACGTCGTCCTGCAGCGGCGTTTCGATGGCGATCTCGATTGCCATCGGCGCGCTACTCCACGACCTTCGGAACGAGAAAGAAATTCTCTTCGGTGGCCGGTGCGTTGGCGACGATGTCGGCCGCCTTGCTGCCGTCGGTGACGGCATCCGGGCGCTTCTTCATCTCCATCGGAATGACCGACGTCATCGGCTCGACGCCGGAGACGTCGACCTCGCTCAACTGCTCGACGAAGCCGAGAATGGCGTTCAACTCGCCGGTCATGCGCTCGGCATCCGCCTCGCTCACCGCAATGCGGGCGAGACGCGCGACGCGCTTTACTGTCTGCAGATCAACGGACATATTTGCTTGTGCCTCGGGAAAACCAGTCCGCGCTATAGCGGCGCGGCGCGTGCCGCGCAACATGCATCGTGCCGAGAACCGGCCCGGAGGTCGATGGCAGCGCAACGCCGTCGCTGCTCTACAAGGTGCATGCTTCTACAAGGTGCATGCACTACAAGGTGATCGTCCCGCCGATCTCCGGCAACGCCACCTTCACGCCGGAACCCTCCAACCCCGCGACAAACTTGTCGGCGGTCTGGTCGATGATCGGAAACGTGCCGAAGTGACTGGGAATGACCGTCTCGAACTGAAAGAAGCGCCGGCAGGCAAGGGCTGCCACCGCGCCGCCCATGGTGAAGCGGTCGCCGATCGGCACGATGCCGATCTTCGGCTCGTGCAATTCGTTGATCAGCGCCATGTCGGAAAAGATGTCGGTGTCGCCCATATGATAGAGCGTCTTGTCTTCCTGAAAATGCAGCACCAGCCCGCCGGGGTTGCCGAGATAGGTGTTCTGGCCCTTGTCGCCCGGGAACGACGAGGAATGCAGCGCCTGGACGAAGGTAGTGGTGAAGCCGCCGCAATCGACAGTGCCGCCGATATTGCCCGGATTGATCTTCTTGTCGCTGACACCCTTGCCGACCAGGTACATGCAGACCTCGAAATTGGCGACCAGCATGGCGCCGCTTTTCCCGAGCACTTCAAGCGCACCGCTGATGTGGTCGCTGTGGCCGTGGGTCAACAGAACATGCGTGACCCCTTCCGCCGGCTCTTCCCAGCCGCCCGTCCATGACGGATTGCCGATCAGGTAGGGATCGATGAGGATTTTCGCGTCGGCGGTTTCGATGCGAAATGCGGAATGTCCGTACCAGGTCAGTTTCATGAATGCCTTCCTCGATTTTTGCTTCGCCAAAGGATAGAACGCCGGCAGTGAAATTAAAGTCCCACAGCGTCCTTTGCGGCGTGTAGTCCGAGGAGAGCCGTTGAGCATCATCACCATCGAGGAGTTGCCGGCGCGGCTCGGCGGCGGCAAGACGCTGGCCGGGCTCGACCTTGGCGACAAGACGATTGGCGTGGCGGTTTCCGACCGGGGCTTTGCCTTCGCCCACCCGCGTCCCGTCATCATGCGCAGGAAATTCTCGCTGGATGCCGCAGTGCTGCTCGCCTTGCTGGAGAAAGAGAATGTCGGGGCCGTGGTGCTCGGCCTGCCGGTCAACATGGACGGGTCGGAAGGCCCGCGCGCCCAGAAATCCCGCGCCTTCGCCCGTAACATGGCTGGTGTGACCGATCTGCCCTTCGTCTTGTGGGACGAGCGGCTGTCGACGGTGGCGGCCGAGCGGACGCTGATCGAGATGGATTTTTCGCGCCGCAAACGCGCCGGCAAGATCGATTCGGCCGCGGCGGCCTTTATTCTGCAGGGCGCGCTCGACCGGCTTCAGACACTCGGCGTCGAGGCCTGGTCGAAATAGCGGTCGCGCATAATCCTGATCCAGCCACCGATCACCCGGCGGCGGCGAAATGCCCAAAACGCCATCAGCAGCAGGCTGTCGAGGATGCAGGCCTTCGCCACCATGCCGGGAATGAGCGCCGGATCGATGCCAAGCATCTCGCCATAGAGCTGGAAGACGAGGTCATGCAATTGGCGGCTCAGCATGACATAGCCGAAATTGATGTCGTTGAGCGACAGGAAGAACCAGCCCCAGAACAGGGCGAGCGGCGTCGCCCATAGCGCGAACAATGTGCGCATCAGCGGTCCCTCAAGTTCGTGTCCAGCCTCAAGTTCGTGTCCAGCCCCAGGTTCGTGTCCAGGCTGCCTGAAATGCGCGAGAGCGCCGCGTTGTGCGCCGCCGCCTTCGCCATCAAGGACCTCAAAATATGCCGCATAGCGTTCCTGCTTCCGTAGACAGGACAGTGGGCTTTGCGGCCTGCCGCTGCAATGGAAACCATTTGTTAAGGTTAACGGTCATCGACAGCGGCGCTGGATTCGTTCTTACCTTCTCCCCCTTGTGGGAGAAGGTGGATCGGCGCGCAGCGCCGAAATGAGGCGTGGGCGTTCCCTGGAACACCCCTCATCCGGCCGCTTCGCGGCCACCTTCTCCCACAAGAAGGGGAGAAGGGAGAACCGCGCTTGCCCTCATCAGCATCGCGCTGGATCCCTTCTTACCTTCTCCCTCAGCTTCAGCTGCTGACCTTGATGTCGTTATCCGCGCACCAGGTCTTCAACGCTTCTTCCGTGGCTTTTTGCTCGAACTCGTACCATCGATCAACGGCGCCCCTGTGCTCCAAAAGATCCTTGAATCGGGCATAGGCGCCCGCTCGGCTGAAGATCTCCCGAACCTTATCGTAATCGTCGGGCAGGTGGTGGCGCGCGAAGGACAGCACCACCGGTTTGCCGAGATCGAGTTCGCGCTTGTCCGGGATGGCGATGTATCTTTCGCTGTCCTCGAGGTCGTCAGGCAGTTCTTCGACATCGTCCACCCATTCCGAATGCCAGTAGATCTTGCCTGTCTCCATGCACAGATAGGCCTCATTTTCGCCGGCTCCGCCGGAATTCACGAATTCGAACGCCTCCAGAAGCTCACTGAAATTGACTGTCATTCCCATCTCGCCGCGCATGAGCCTGTCGTCGCCGTATACAACCCTATCTAATCGGGCGCGAACGTGGGAGTTCCCACAGTCTCAGATTATTTGCGCCGCGCTCGCAATCATCTAGCGGCGCGACAGACGACGAGAAACCTTGCCGAAGTCGCCTCAGGTGACCGGTGGGTACAGCGTGTCGATGATCATGCGCGCGTCATGGCGTGAATCGAGCATGCCATAGGTGTTGCGCCACTGGCCGGCGAGGCGCGTCTCGACGAAGGCGTCGGCGATCCGCCCTGCCCCCAGCCTGCGAAGCTCCGCCGCCGCCGCCGACAGCGCCAGTTGCTCGGTGAGCAGACGAGCCGAGCCCTCATCGGTTGCCGCGACCTGCATTGCTGCCTTGAGCACACCGACGGTGCCGCGCCCGCCGGCGCCGAGATCGCGATCGATGCCGGCCAGCACCTCTTCGAACAGGCCGGGTGCACGCCCCAGCACGCGCAGCACGTCGAGCGCCATGACGTTGCCGGATCCCTCCCAGATCGCGTTGACCGGAGCTTCGCGATAGTAGCGGGCGAGCGGCGCCTCCTCGACATAGCCATTGCCGCCGAGGCACTCCATCGCCTCATAGAGCATCGGCGGTGCGATCTTGCAGACCCAGTATTTGACGACCGGCGTCATGGCGCGCGCAAAAGCCGCCTCGCCGCGATCGCCGGCCGCCTCGTCGAAAGAGCGCGCCAGTCGAAATGACAGCGCGGTGGCGGCGGCGACGTCGAGCGCCATGTCGGCCAGCACGCGCTGCATCAGCGGCTGCTCGATCAGATTGGTTCCAAACACCTGGCGGTGACGGGTGTGGTGGACGGCTTCGGCCAGCCCGGCTCGCATGATCGCCGACGAGGCGATCGCGCAGTCGAGCCGGGTCAGCGTCACCATATCCATGATCGTCTTGACGCCTGCCCCGGGCTCGCCGACCATCTCGCCGATGGCATTGACGAACTCGACTTCGGACGAGGCGTTGGAGCGGTTGCCAAGCTTGTCCTTCAGCCGCTGGAAGCGAAAGCCGTTGCCCGAGCCATCGCCGAGAATGCGCGGAACGAGAAAGCACGAAAGTCCTTCCGGCGCCTGTCCAAGCACCAGGAACGCATCCGACATCGGCGCCGACATGAACCATTTGTGGCCGGTCAGCCGATAGAAGCTGCTGCCGGCGCGCTCGGCCCTGGTGACGTTGGCGCGGACGTCGGTGCCGCCCTGCTTCTCGGTCATGCCCATGCCGAGCGTCAGCCCGGCTTTTTCGACCGGCGGCTTCTGGCTCTGGTCGTATTTGCGTGTCGTCACCCGCGGCGCCCATTCGCGAAACAGTTTTGGGCTTGCCATCAGCGCTGCCAGCGATGCGCTGGTCATGGTGATGGGACAGAGATGCCCGGTTTCGAGTTGGGCGGTCAGGTAGAAACGGGCGGCGCGCACCTGATGGCGGCGGCCGATCTCGGCATCGCCATTTTCCCAGACCGACGAATGCAGCCCGTTCGCCACCGACCGGCGCATCAGCGCATGATAGGCTGGATGGAACTCGACCAGATCGATGCGCCGGCCCTGGCGGTCGTGGGTCCTGAGCTTCGGCGTCTCGACATTGGCGAGGCGAGCCAGTTCCTGCGCCTCCTGCGTCAGCACGAAACGGCCAAGCCCATCGATATCCTTGCGCACCGGATCGGAAAAACGCTCGGCAAGCTGGATCAGCAACGGATCGCCTCGCCAGGCGTTGCCGCCTGCCAGCGGCGGCGGCTGGTTCGTCACGTCGTCGGTCACACACTGTCCTTATCATCACAAGGCCACGAATCCGAAGCCATCAGCTAGATATAGCCCAAGCCGCGCAACGCGCGCGACGAAAATACCGGGGAGAAAGGCCGCAATCCAAAGCTGGTGCTTGCAGCCAAAGGTCCTCCACCCTATAGCAGCGCCTTGAGATGACCGACGCTTCGTCCCTGCCACTCTACCCTCACCGCCATCTTCTGGGCATCCGCGATCTTTCCCCCGCCGACATCGAGCTTTTGCTGGACAGGGCGGACCGGTCGGTCGCGATCTCGCGGCAGTCGGAGAAGAAGGCCTCGACGCTGCGTGGCCGCACCCAGATCAATCTGTTCTACGAAGCTTCGACCCGTACCCAATCGTCGTTCGAACTGGCCGGAAAACGGCTCGGCGCCGACGTCATGAACATGTCGGTGGCCAGTTCTTCGGTGAAGAAGGGCGAGACGCTGATCGACACGGCGATGACGCTGAACGCCATGCATCCCGACATCCTGATCATCCGCCACCAGTCGGCGGGTGCCGCCGCGCTGCTCGCGCAAAAGGTCGGCTGCTCGGTGATCAATGCCGGCGACGGCGCCCATGAGCACCCGACGCAGGCGCTGCTCGACGCGCTGACCATCCGCCGCGCCAGGGGCCCGCTGTCGAAGCTGATCGTGGCGATCTGCGGCGACATCTTGCATTCGCGCGTGGCGCGTTCCAACATCATGCTGCTCAATGCGCTCGGCGCGCAGGTGCGCGTCGTGGCGCCGTCGACGCTTTTGCCAGCCGGCATCGAGAAAATGGGCGTGATCGTCACCCGTTCGATGGCCGAAGGGCTCAAGGACGCGGATGTGGTGATGATGCTGCGGCTGCAGCGCGAGCGCATGGAAGGCGCCTTCGTGCCTTCGGTGCGTGAGTATTTCCACTATTTCGGCCTCGACGCCGAGAAGCTGAAGGCGGCCAAGGACGGCGCCCTGGTCATGCATCCCGGCCCGATGAACCGCGGCGTTGAGATCGCTTCGGAAATCGCCGACGGTCCGCAGAGCGTCATCCAGGAACAGGTGGAGATGGGTGTTGCCGTGCGCATGGCGGTGATGGAAGCGCTGCTCGATCCCCGCCGCAATTATGAGGGCCGCGGCGCATGAGCACAACGGTCTTCAGCCGGGCCCGCATCGTTGATCCGTCGCGCGGCATTGACGAGGTCGGCACTGTCATTGTCGAGGGCCGCAAGATCGTCGCTGCCAGCAAGGCGGCCTTGAACCAGGGCGCCCCGCAAGATGCTACCGTTATCGACTGTGCCGGCAAGGCAATCATTCCCGGCCTGATCGATGCGCGCGTCTTCATCGGCGAACCGGGCGGTGAACACCGCGAAACCATCGCCTCGGCCAGCGTAGCGGCGGCCGTCGGCGGCGTCACTTCCATCGTCATGATGCCCGATACCGACCCGGTGATCGACAATGTCGCGCTGGTCGAATTCGTGCTGCGCACCGCCAAGGACACGGCCGTCGTCAACATCTTTCCGGCGGCGGCGATCACCAAGGGGCTCGAAGGCCGCGAGATGACCGAATTCGGCCTGCTGCGCGAGGCCGGCGCGATCGCCTTCACCGACGGGCGGCACACCATAGCAAGCGCGCTGGTGATGCGCCGCGCGCTGACCTATGCGCGCGATTTCGGCGGCGTGATCGCGCATGAAACCCAGGACGCCGACCTCGCTTCGTCAGGTGTCATGAACGAAGGCCTCTATGCCAGCTGGCTCGGCCTTGCCGGCATTCCGCGCGAGGCCGAGTCCATTCCGCTGGAGCGCGACCTTGCGCTGGCGCGGCTGACTGGCGGCGCCTATCACGCGGCCAAGATTTCGACTGCGATGGCGGCAAACGCGGTAACGAGGGCCAAGGCCGACGGCGCCAAAGTCACAGCAGGCGTCTCGATCCACAATCTGTCGCTCAACGAGAACGATGTCGGCGAATACCGCACCTTCTTCCGGCTGACGCCGCCGCTGCGCGCCGAGGAGGACCGGCTGGCGATGATCGAGGCGGTCAAGGACGGCACCATCGACATCATCGTATCCTCGCACGACCCGCAGGACGTCGACACCAAGCGGCTGCCTTTCGCCGACGCCGCGGCCGGTGCCATCGGACTGGAAACGCTGCTCGGCGCGGCGCTGCGGCTCCACCACAATGGCGATATGACGCTGCTCAGGTTGGTTGAGACGTTGTCCACTGCGCCGGCAAGACTGTTCGGCCTGCCCGGCGGCACGCTGAAGCCGGGTGCGGTCGCCGACCTTGCGCTGGTCGATCTCGACGAGCCATGGATCGTCAGCGAAAGCGGCATCCGTTCGCGCTCGAAAAACACCTGTTTCGAAGGCGCGCGGCTGCAGGGCAAGGTCTTGCAAACGATGGTGGCGGGCCGCACAGTGTTTTCAGCCTAATGCATGTCGCGCAAAAGCATGCCCTCGGACCTGACCCGGGTGCGCAGCGGTTTTGCGATTACGACATGCATAAGAACAACCTAAAGCGCGTCGCATGAGGCCGGTCAAACGCGACGCGCTTTAGGGCATATCCGGGGGAACAATGGCTTACGGCATCGTCTTGGCGCTGGTGTTCGGCTATCTGCTCGGCTCGATCCCGTTCGGCCTCCTGATCACCCGTGCCGCTGGCCTTGGCGACGTCCGCAACATCGGCTCCGGCAATATCGGCGCCACCAATGTGCTGCGCACCGGCAACAAGGGCCTGGCTGCCGCCACGCTGCTGCTCGACGCGCTGAAAGGCACGGCGGCGGTGCTGATCGCCGGTTACTTTGCCCCGGAGCTCGGGCTCTGGGCCGGCTTAGGCGCCTTCTTCGGCCATCTCTTCCCGGTCTGGCTCGGTTTCAAGGGCGGCAAGGGGGTCGCCACCTATCTCGGCGTGCTGGTCGCTCTTGCCTGGCAGGTGGCGCTGATCTTTGCCGTCGTCTGGCTGGCCATGGCTTTCCTGTTCCGCTATTCCTCGCTGGCGGCGCTGACGGCAGCAATCGTCGTGCCGATCGCGCTCTATGTCCTCAGCACGCCCGAGATTGCCGGGCTGTTCGCGCTGATGAGCCTGATCGTCATCATAAAACACCGGGCCAACATTACCCGGCTGCTGGCCGGCACCGAGAACAAGATCGGAGCCAGGGAGTGAACCAGCGCGCTGCCGGGACGCGGCTCAGCGACCGGCAGCGGTTGAGCTGGCTTCGTTTGATCCGCACGCCGAATGTCGGCCCCGCCACCTTTCGCGACCTGATCAACCGTTTTGGCTCGGCCGAAACGGCGCTCGAGATGCTGCCCGAGCTGATGGTTTCGGGCGGCGCCAGAAAGACCGTCCGCATCCCGACGATGGCCGAGGCCGAGGCGGAACTGGAGACCGCACGGCGCGCCGGCGCCCGCTTCGTCGGTATTGGCGAGGCCGACTATCCGCCGCTGATGAAAAGCATGGACCATCCGCCGCCGCTGCTCGCGGTCAAGGGCGAAGGCGCGGTGTTCCGGCTGCCGGCGGTCGCCATAGTCGGCGCCCGCAACGCCTCGCTGGCCGGCATCAAGATGGCGCGGACGCTCGCCGCCGAACTCGGCCGCGACGGCTTCGGCATCGTCTCCGGCCTGGCGCGCGGCATCGACACGGCAGCACATCAGGGCAGCCTTGCGTCAGGCACGATCGGTGTGCTGGCCGGCGGCCTCGACCAGCCCTACCCGCCCGAGAATGCCGCACTGTGCGACGAGATTGCCGAGCGCGGCGGCGCCATCATTTCAGAGATGCCGTTCGGCTGGCAGCCGCGCGCCCAGGATTTCCCGCGCCGCAACCGCCTTGTCGCCGGTGCGGCATTGGGGCTGGTCGTGGTCGAGGCGGCGCTGCGCTCCGGCTCGCTGATCAGCGCCAGGCTTGCCGGCGAGATGGGCCGGCTGGTCTTCGCCGTCCCCGGCTCGCCGCTCGATCCGCGCGCCGCCGGCGCCAACGCCTTGCTCAAGGACGGCGCCACCCTGGTCACCGAGGCATCGGACATTACCGGTGCGATCGCGCCGCTGGTCGGCGCACTGGCGCCAAGGACGGCGTCGTTCGAAGAGCCGCCCGATTTTTCGGCAACGCCGCCACCCGGCGAAGGCGACCGCGCCCGCGTCATCGAAGCGCTCGGCCCAACGCCGGTGGCGATCGACGAAATCATCCGCCACACCGGCCTGCATCCCGCCCAGGTTTTCATGGTGCTGCTGGAACTCGACCTAGCCGGCCGGCTGGAGCGCCACGCCGGCGGCAATGTCTCGCTGGTGTGATCGAGACGATTCTTGAGAGAACCCGGCTCGACGCCGCTAGAAAACCCAAGGCGTCAGGAAGCATCTCGCTTTAGACCGGGAAACAGGAACGCTAACCTGTTGATTTTCAGGTAAAAAATGGTGAGCGCGCAGGGATTCGAACCCTGGACCTACTGATTAAAAGTCAGTTGCTCTACCGGCTGAGCTACGCGCTCCCGCGGGCTCAGGATGCCGCCCTCGAAATTGCGCGGAACATAGGGAGAGTGTCTCGACCGGTCAACCGGAAAAAGAGGCCTCGCGAGCCGGACTTTTCGCGGTCTGCTGACGCCTCGCAAACCGTCTCGACAAGACCGGAGTGGCTGTCTCGCACAAAAGCCGAGACCTATTACAAATCAGCAGCTTGCTATTTTTTGCGGAACAATTGCGCAACATCCCCGTTTTTATCGCTACAAGGGACGACGTGTTCAAGGAGAAGACCATGAACAGGATCATGTCGGGCTTGCTGGCGACTGCGCTGTCAGCGTCATTCGCTGTAGCACAAATCGTGCCCGTCAACGCCCAGTCCATCTATGTGCCGCTAGGCCAGAATGTCTCGTCGGATGTCCAGACTGTCGAACACAGACGATGGAGGCGTGGTTTCGACCGCGATTTCTCCCGTCGCGATTTCCGCCGTGAGTTCCGTCGCGATTTCCGTCGCGATTTTTCTCGCCGCGATTTCCGCCGCGATTTTTCTCGTCGCGATTTTGACCGCCGCGATTTTCGTCGTTTCGCCCGTAATGACGATTTCAGGTATTGGCGCGGCTATCGCGGCTATCGCTACTATCGTCCTGGCTATCGCCGCTACAACGACTTCTGGTTCCCGCTGGCGGCCTTCGCCACTGGCGCGCTGATCACCGGCGCAATCATCAACAACCAGAGCCGCCGCATCTATCGCGGCGATGCGCACGTGGAGTGGTGCTACAGCCGCTACAGATCTTACCGGGCCTACGACAACACGTTTAAGCCTTACTACGGCCCCCGCCGGCAGTGCATCTCGCCCTATTGATAAGCCAGGGGCAGAGTTGAATAAAGCTTGTTGAAAAGCCTGCGCCGGCAACGGCGCAGGCTTTTCTTTTCGGAGCGCGAATCTACAGCGTGCTCAGTGTCCGTCGCACAGCATGGCGCCAACCCGCCAGCTTTGCGGAACGGACCGACGCATCCATGTCCGGTCGAAACCGTCGCTCCAGCGCCCAGCTCCTGGCGAATTCCCTTGTCTTCGGCCAGACGCCGGCCTTCGAGCCGGCCAGCCATGCTGCGCCGAGCGCCGTCGTCTCCAGGATGGTCGGGCGGTCGACCGGTGCATCGAGGATGTCGGCAAGCCGCTGCATCGTCCAGTCCGACGCCACCATGCCGCCATCGACCCTGAGAACGGTCTTCGCTGACGCGCTCTTCCAGTCCCTGCGCATCGCATCGAGCAGGTCGCGCGTCTGGAACGCGACGGATTCGAGTGCGGCACGGGCAAATTCCGCCGGGCCCGAATTGCGGGTCAGCCCGAAAATGGCGCCGCGCGCCTCGGCGTCCCAGTGTGGCGCGCCAAGCCCGACGAAAGCCGGCACCAGGTAGACTTGTTGGGTCGGGTCGGCGCTCGCCGCCAGCACGCCGCTCTGCTCGGCCTTGCCGATCACCTTGATGCCGTCGCGCAGCCATTGCACGGCAGCACCTGCGATGAAGATCGACCCTTCCAGCGCATAGGTGGTCTTGCCGTTCAGCCTGTAGGCAATGGTCGTCAGCAGACGGTTCTTCGAGCGCACCAGATCGCTGCCGGTGTTGAGCAGCGCGAAGCAGCCGGTGCCATAGGTCGATTTCATCATGCCCGGCTCGAAACAGGCCTGGCCGATGGTCGCCGCGTGCTGGTCGCCGGCCACACCGAGGATCCTTATCTCTGCGCCGAACAGGCTTTTCTCTGTGATTCCATAGTCGTCGGCGCAATCCTTCACCTGCGGCACCATTCTTGCCGGTATACCGAGAATGGCCAGGAGCTCGTCGTCCCAGGCATTCTTTTCGATGTTGTAGACCAGCGTGCGCGAGGCGTTGGTGGCATCGGTGGCGTGAACCTTGCCACCGGTCAGCCGCCAGATCAGAAAGCTGTCGATGGTGCCGGCCAGCAATTCGCCGTTCTCGGCGCGTTTTCTGGCGCCCTTCACCTTGTCCAGCATCCAGGCGATCTTGGTGCCGGAGAAATAGGGATCGAGCAGCAGGCCGGTCTTCCTGGTGAACTTCTTCTCCAGCCCCTGCTTCTTCAATTTCTGGCACAGCGGCGCGGTGCGGCGGTCCTGCCAGACGATCGCGTTGTGGATCGGCCTGCCGGTCGCCCTGTCCCAGATGACGACGGTCTCGCGCTGGTTGGTGATGCCGATGGCAGCGACATCCGATGCATCGCGGCCGGCGCTCTTCAGCGCAGCCTTCGCCGTCGCCACGACACTCGACCAGATTTCCTCCGGATCATGCTCTACCCAGCCGGAGGCCGGATAATGCTGGGTAAACTCTTTCTGTCCGCTGCCCACGACCTTCATGTCACCGTCGAACAGGATCGCCCGGCTCGACGTCGTCCCCTGGTCGATTGCTAGGATAAAGCCACTCATTCTCACTCCCTCGGCGCAAACAGGGGAGACGGCAATTTGCCGCCTCCCCCGATTGGTGCGATGCGGGCGCGAACGCCCGGACCGATGCTCAGTTGCTCCAGCTCTTGACCAGCTCGTCGTAGTTGATGGTCTGCGGCTTGTCCTTCTCCGGCTCGATCTTCAGCTGCGGCGCGAGATTGCCCTTGGCGACGGCATCGGCGTTCCACTCTTCCAAGGTCTTTTCCTCGGCGAGTTTCGGTCCGATGTCGCCCTGCACGCCGGCGCGCTCGAGGCGCTCAAGCACCTCTTCCTGCTCGGCACAGAGCGAGTCCATCGCCTCCTGCGGAGTTTTGGCACCCGACGAGGCGTCGCCGATCGCCTGCCACCAAAGCTGTGCCAGCTTCGGATAGTCAGGGACGTTCGTACCCGTCGGCGACCACTGGACGCGGGCCGGCGAGCGGTAGAACTCGATCAGGCCGCCGAGCTTCGGGGCGCGGTCCGTGAAGCTCTTGTGCTGGATCGTGCTCTCGCGGATCAGCGTCAGGCCGACATGGGCTTTCTTAACGTCGACTGTCTTCGAGGTGACGAACTGCGCGTAGAGCCAGGCTGCCTTGGCGCGGTCGTCGGGCGTCGACTTGAGGAGCGTCCAGGAACCCACGTCCTGGTAGCCGAGCTTCATGCCGTCCTTCCAGTACACCCCATGCGGCGACGGAGCGAAGCGCCATTTCGGCGTACCGTCCTCGTTCACGACGGGAAGGCCGTCCTCCACCATGTTGGCGGTGAAGGCCGTGTACATGAACATCTGCTGGGCAATTTCGCCCTGCGCCGGAACTGGTCCGGATTCCGAGAAGGTCATGCCCTGGGCAGCGGCCGGAGCGTAAGCTTTCATCCAGTCGAGATATTTCTGGATGGCATAGACCGACGCCGGACCGTTGGTGTCGCCGCCGCGAGCCACACAGGAGCCGACGGGCCGCGACTTCTCGTCGACCTTGATGCCCCATTCGTCGACCGGAAGACCATTCGGCAGCCCCTTGTCACCATTGCCGGCCATCGAAAGCCAGGCATCGGTAAAGCGCCAGCCGAGCGACGGGTCCTTCTTGCCGTAGTCCATATGGCCGTAGACCTTCTTGCCGTCGATCTCGCGGCCGGTGAAGAATTCGGCGATGTCCTCATAGGCCGACCAGTTGACGGGAACGCCGAGGTCGTAGCCGTACTTCGCCTTGAAGTCCGCCTTGTTCTTCTCGTCGTTGAACCAGTCGTAGCGGAACCAGTAGAGGTTGGCGAACTGCTGGTCGGGCAGCTGGTAAAGGTCGCCGTCCGGAGCCGTCGTGAACTTGGTGCCGATGAAGTCGGCGAGGTCGAGGTTCGGGTTGGTGACGTCCTTGCCCTCGTTCGCCATCCAGTCGGTCAGGCTGCGTGCCTGCTGGTAGCGCCAATGGGTGCCGATCAGGTCGGAGTCGTTGACATAGGCGTCGTAGATGTTTTCGCCCGACTGCATCTGCGTCTGCAGCTTTTCGACAACATCGCCTTCGCCGATCAGATCATGGGTGATCTTGATGCCGGTGATGTCGGTGAACGCCTTGGCCAGCGTCGCCGATTCATAAGAGTGCGTCGCGATGGTTTCCGAGACGACCTTGATGTCCATGCCCGCAAAGGGCTTTGCAGCATCGATGAACCACTGCATCTCGGCTTCCTGGCCGGCGCGATCGAGCGTCGACAGGTCCTTGATCTCGGCGTCGAGAAACGCCTTGGCTTCGTCCATTCCGGCATAGGCCTGGCCGGCTCCGAGGAGCAGGACCAGAGCAGTCGTTGACGTCAGAAATTGCCTTCGCATGTGTTTCCTCCACTGTTCAGTTCCAAGTGCTATCTGGAGCAGCCCCCGGGGATGCTCCAACAGTTTCCCCCTCTATACGTAGCGGAACACGCCGATGGCGTAGACCACGGAGAGAGCGAGAGCCCACCACAGGTTGGGTCCGACAAGACCCAGCCAAGCGAGATGGATAAAGGCGCTGCCAAGCAGCGATAGGAAGAGACGGTCGCCCCGCGTCGTCTCGAAGCGCAAGACGCCGATGCGCGGATTGCCGCCAGGCGAGGCATATTCCCAGACCGCCATGCCGCAGAGCAGCAGGAAGATGGTGCCGAAGAAGGCGGCGGTCGGCCAGGTCCAGGCCATCCAGGAGAAGCTCATGATCAAACCCTCCCCAGGGCAAAGCCCTTGGCGATATAATTTCGCACGAACCAGATGACGAGCGCGCCCGGAAGGATGGTGAGCACGCCGGCTGCAGCGAGCACACCCCAGTCGAGGCCCGAGGCCGAGACCGTGCGCGTCATGATCGCGGCGATCGGTTTTGCCGCGGTCGTGGTCAGCGTCCGCGCGATCAGCAGCTCCACCCACGAGAACATGAAGCAGAAGAAGCAGGCCACGCCGACACCGCTCGCGATCAGCGGCATGAATATCCTGAGGAAGAAGCGCGGGAAGGAATAGCCGTCGATATAGGCGGTCTCGTCAATCTCCTTCGGCACGCCCGACATGAAGCCTTCAAGGATCCAGACCGCCAGCGGCACGTTGAACAGGCAGTGCGCCAGCGCCACGGCGATGTGCGTGTCGATCAGGCCGAAAGCCGAATAGAGCTGGAAGAACGGCAGCGCGAACACCGCCGGCGGCGCCATGCGGTTGGTCAGCAGCCAGAAAAACAGGTGCTTGTCACCGAGGAAGCGGTAGCGCGAGAAGGCATAGGCTGCCGGTAGCGCCACGGCGACGGAAATCACCGTGTTCATAACCACATAGATGATCGAGTTGATGTAGCCCCTGTACCAGGACGGATCATTGAAAATGACCGCATAATTGGCAAGCGTCGGGTTTCTCGGCCAAAGCGAGAAGGCGCCGAGGATCTCCTGATTGGTCTTGAAGCTCATATTGACCAGCCAGTAGATCGGCAGCATCAGGAAGATGATGTAGATCGTCGGCACCAGCCACCAGAACCGCGACTCCTCGCCGCGCCGCCGCATCTTGCGGGCCAGCGCGGCGTTCGCCGTCTGCGCTTCCGCTGTAGCGGGGGTCTGCCGCATCAGCGTTCGTTCGTTGGTCGTGGTTTCCTCGAGGCGTGCCATCTCACCGCTCCGCATCGTAGGCTGTCATGACGGTGTAGAACACCCAGGACAGGAGCATGACAATCAGGAAATAGATGATCGACATGGCCGCCGCCTCACCGAGGTTGAACTCGCCGATGGCCAGCTTCACCAGATCGATCGACAGGAAAGTGGTGGTGTTGCCGGGCCCGCCGCCGGTCACGACGAACGGTTCCGTGTAGATCATGAAACTGTCCATGAAGCGCAGCAGAACCGCGATCAGCAGCACGCGGTTCATCTTCGGCAGCTGGATGTAGCGGAAGATCGCCCAGCGCGACGCCCCGTCGATCTTGGCCGCCTGGTAATAGGCGTCGGGGATCGAGACCAATCCTGCGTAGCAGAGCAGGACGACGAGGCTCGTCCAGTGCCAGACGTCCATGACAATGACGGTGATCCAGGCGTCGAACGGGTCGTTGACATAGTTGTAGTCGAAGCCGAGCGCGCGCAACGTATATCCGAGCAGGCCGATATCGACGCGGCCGAACACCTGCCAGATCGTGCCGACTACGTTCCACGGGATGAGCAGCGGCAGCGCCATCAGCACCAGGCAGACCGGAACGCCCCAGCCCTTCTTCGGCATGTTGAGCGCAATGAAGATGCCGAGCGGAATCTCGATGACCAGGATGATGGCCGAGAAGACCAGGTTGCGGCCCATCGCTTCCCAAAACCGGTCGGAATGCAGGATTTCCTCGAACCATTCCGCGCCCGCCCAGAAGAAGACGTTGTTGCCGAAAGTGTCCTGCACCGAATAATTCACGACCGTCATCAGCGGGATGATCGCCGAGAATGCCACCAGCAACAGCACCGGCAGCACCATGAACCAGGCCTTGTTGTTCCAGGTCCTTCCCATGCTCAGCCTCCCATCTCGACGCGCCAGGAATCGGCATAGATGTTGATGCCGGCCGGGTCGAAAGCGATCTTCGGATCGGCGGGAATGTCCTCGTCCTCGCCGATAATCGCCGCGATGTCGCGGCCTTCGAAACTGGCGCGCACCACCTTGTGGCGGCCGATATCCTCGACCTTGCGGATTGAAACCGGCATGCCGCTGGCGCCAAGCCTGACATATTCGGGGCGGATGCCGAGTTCGATCGCACCGGTGATCCCGGCCTTGGGCGCGCCCGGCAATTCGATCGTCTGGCTGCCGAGCCGCGCGCTCCTGCCTTCGACCGCGACCGGCATGACGTTCATGCCCGGCGAGCCGATGAAATAGCCGACGAATGTATGCTTGGGGCGCTCGAACAGTTCGGCTGGCGAGCCGATCTGAACGATCTCGCCCTCATACATGACGACGACGTTTTCGGCGAAGGTGAGCGCCTCGGTCTGGTCGTGCGTGACATAGACCATGGTGAAGCCGAAGCGCCTGTGCAACTGCTTCAACTGCGAGCGCAGCACCCACTTCATATGCGGGTCGATGACGGTCAGCGGCTCGTCGAACAGGATCGCGTTGACATCGGAGCGCACCAGCCCGCGTCCGAGCGAGATCTTCTGCTTCTGGTCAGCGGTCAGCCCCCTCGCCTTTCGCTTGGCCATGTCGGCCAGACCGGTCATGTCAAGGGTTTCACGCACCTTGCGGTCGACGTCGGGTTCTGCAACGCCGCGGTTGCGCAGCGGGAAGGCCAGATTGTCGTAGACGGTCATGGTGTCGTAGATGACCGGGAACTGGAACACCTGAGCTATGTTGCGCTCCTGCGTCGACAGATTGGTGACGTCCTTGCCGTCGAACAGAAGCTCGCCGTGCGACGGATACAACAGGCCGGAAATGATGTTGAGCAGCGTGGTCTTGCCGCAGCCCGACGGCCCCAGCAGCGCATAGGCGCCGCCGTCCTCGAAGGCGTGATGCACCTCCTTCAGCGCATAGTCCTTGCCCGACTTCGGATGCGGCCCGTAGGCGTGGCGGATGTGATTGCAGTCGATGCGCGCCATGTGCCCTCCTCCTCAAGCCGCCAGCATCTGTGGCGGCGCGGCCGAGCGGCCGTTCGCGTCGAACACCATGATGTGCCGCGGGTCGATGAACACCTCGATGGTCTGGTCCGGCTCGAACACCAGGATGCCGTGCTCAAGCATGACCCAGCGGACATCGGCGAAATCGAGATGCACAAAACTTTCAGAACCGGTGATCTCGGTGACCGAGACCTTGGCTCTCACCGCCACCGCCGACGGGCTCGGCCGGGCAAGGGAGAGATGGTGGGGCTGGAAGCCGATCGTGTAACTCGTATCGGCAATACCGACGAGTTCAGCCGGCACCGGGAGGCTCACCCCACCTTCAAGAAGGAAGCTCGAACCGCTCTTCTTCAGCACGATCGTGTTGAGCGGCGGATCGGCGAACGTCCTGGCCGTGACGAGGTCGTTCGGCCTGCGGAAGACGTCGATCGTCGGGCCGAACTGGGTGATGCGGCCTTCGGAAAGCGTCGCCGTGTTGCCGCCGAGCAGCAAGGCTTCGTGCGGCTCGGTCGTGGCGTAGACGAAGATGGTGCCGGTTGCCGCAAAAATCTTCGGCAATTCCGCGCGCAATTCCTCGCGCAGCTTGTAGTCGAGGTTGGCGAGCGGCTCGTCGAGCAGCACGAGGCTGGCGTTCTTGACGATGGCGCGCGCCAGCGCGGTGCGCTGCTGCTGACCGCCGGAGAGGCTGAGCGGCGTGCGGTCGAGAAAGGGCGTCAGCTTGAGAAGGGCTGCGGCATTGCGCACCTCCTTGTCGATCTTTGCCCGCTCGGCACCGGCCACCCTCAGCGGCGAGGCGATATTCTCGTAAACGGTCATCGCCGGATAGTTGATGAACTGCTGGTAGACCATGGCGACGTTGCGCTTCTGCACCGGGATGCCGGTGACATCCTTGCCATCGAACCAGACCGAGCCGGATGTCGGCACGTCAAGGCCAGCCATCAGCCGCATCAGGCTGGTCTTGCCGGAAAGCGTCGGCCCGAGCAGGACGTTGAGCGAGCCATGCTGAAGCGTCAGCGACACGTCGCGTATGTGCTCCGCCGCGCCGACCGTCTTCGACACGTTTCTCAGTTCCAGCATGATGCCTCCTCCCAGGCTTTCTGCATGACTATTCGGCAGCCGCGACATGGCGCCGGCTTATCCCGCGCATGAATTCGTCGAGCGCTGCCGCCTGCTCGCGGCTCAGTTGCAGGCCGCGCTTGGTCCTGCGCCACAATACATCTTCGGCCGTCATCGCCCATTCATTTTGAACGAGGTAGCGTACCTCGGCCTCGTAGAGATCGGCGCCAAAGTTGCGGCCAAGGTCGGCATTCGACCTGGCGAGGCCCAGCAGCATCCTTGCGCGAGTCCCGTAAAGCCGGGTCAGGCGGCGCGCCAGACGCGCATCGAGGAACGGATAGGCCGTTTTCAGTTTCGCCACTTCGGCGTCGAAGCCGCTCGCCGGGAAATCGCCGCCCGGCAGCGGCGCGTTTGCCGTCCACGGCTTGCCGCGCTTGCCGAGAAAACCCTCGATCTTCTCGAGCATCGATTCCGACAGCCGGCGATAGGTGGTGATCTTGCCGCCGAAGGTGTTGACGATCGGCGCCGTGCCTTCGCCGCCGTCGGTCTTCAGCACATAATCGCGGGTCGCTTCCTGCGCCTTCGAGGCGCCGTCGTCATAAAGCGGGCGCACGGCGGAATAGGTCCAGACGATGTCCGAACGCTTGACCGGTTGCGCGAAATATTCGCTCGCCGCAGCACAGAGGTAATCGATCTCGGCATCGCTGATCTTCACGTCGCGCGGGTCGCCGGAAAAGTCCTGGTCGGTGGTGCCGATCAGGGTGAACTCTTCCTCGTAGGGGATGGCAAAGATGATGCGGCCATCCTTGTTCTGAAAGAAATAGGCGCGCGGATCGTCGAATTTCTTGCTGATGACGATATGGCTGCCCTGTACCAACCGGACATTGTGCACGTCGTTCAACCCGACCGTAGCCGACAGCACGTGGTCGACCCATGGGCCGGCGGCGTTGACCAAAAGCCGCGCCTTGACCTCCTCGGTGTCGCCGGTCTGCGTGTTTTGCAGCCTGACCGTCCAGAACTCGCCTTCACGGCGTGCGTCGACGACTTTCGTGCGGGTTCGTATCGTTGCGCCGCGATCGGCGGCGTCGCGGGCGTTCAACGCCACCAGCCGCGCATCGTTGACCCAGCCGTCGGAATATTCGAAGGCCTTGCGAAACAACGGCTTCAGCGGCTTGCCGGCTGGGTCGTTTGCCATGTCCAGCGTCTTGGTCGCCGGCAGCAATTTGCGCCCGCCAATGTGGTCGTAGAGGAAAAGGCCGAGCCTGATCAGCCAGGCCGGGCGCAGGCCCTTGGCATAGGGCAGCACGAAACGCATCGGCCAGATGATGTGCGGCGCGTTCTTCCAGAGGATCTCGCGCTCCATCAGCGCCTCGCGCACCAGGCGGAACTCATAGAACTCCAGATAGCGCAAGCCGCCATGGATCAGTTTGGTCGAGCCCGAGGACGTGCCGCTGGCCAGATCGTTCATCTCGGCAAGAAACACCGAGAAGCCGCGCCCAACCGCATCGCGGGCAATGCCGCAGCCGTTGATACCGCCACCGATGACGAAGATGTCATGGATCGGGGATGCGCTCACAAAAAGTCCTCCCGGATTTCGCATTGCAGCATTTTTAGGTTTTTACGAAACCGTGTCGGGATTATTTCGAAATAGGAACGAATGTCAAACGAAATATAAACAGCGGGAGTTGCCGCAACGGCACCATCAACGGTCCCATCTAGGAGAGCGAGGTTTCGATCAGTTGAACCTCTGCTTCCTGGCAGATCTTGCGCACCGACGGGATGTCGCATCGGTCGGTGATGAAGGTGTTGACCTGCGACAGGTGGCCGATGCGAACCGGCGCCGTCCGCTCGAACTTGGTCTGGTCGGAAACGAGGATGACATGCCGGGCATTGGCGATGATCGCCTGCGCCACCTTCACCTCGCGAAAATCGAAATCGAGCAACGCACCGTCATGGTCGATCGCCGAGGCGCCGATCACCGCGTAGTCGACTTTGAACTGCCTGATGAAATCGACCGCCGCCTCGCCGACCACACCGCCGTCGGAACCACGCACGACGCCGCCGGCAATAACAACTTCGATGGAAGGATATATGCGCATCCTGTTGGCAACATTGATATTGTTGGTGATGACCATCAGGCCGGCATGATCGAGAAGCGCCTTGCTGACCGACTCCGTCGTGGTGCCGATATTGATGAACAGCGAGGCGTTGTCCGGGATCAGCCTGGCTGCGGCGCGGCCGATCGCCTCCTTCTCGTCGGCGGCGATCTTGCGCCTCGCCTCATATTCCATGTTCTCGATGCCGGACGGGAACAGCGCCCCGCCATGGATACGGGAAAGCAGGCGCTGGTCGCACAGATCGTTGAGGTCCTTGCGGATGGTCTGCGGCGTCACGTTGAAATGCGTTGCCAGATCCTCGACCAGCACGCGGCCATTGTCCTTGGCCATCTGGATGATCTCGGAATGACGCGGCGACAGATACATCGGTGACCTCCCGTTTTCGTTTTCCTTGTCTATAGCGAAAAACGAAAGCGGTGAAAAGGCATGGGGCGGCTAACGAAATTAGCATACGTCCAAAAACAAACCTCGACGCAACTTTGCCGACCAATTTTCAGGCCAGCCGGCGGGCGATTTCGGTGATGACCCCGAATGCGGTGTCGACATCCGCCGCCGTCGTCTCGAACTGACCGACCTGAAAGCGGATCGCGACCTGCCCGTCCACCCGTGTCTGCGTCAGGTAGATGCGGCCATCGTCGTTGATCGCGTTGACCAGCCGCAGGTTGTGTTCGTCCGAATCGGTGCCGGCCGCCAAATGCCGGAACGAGAACAGCGACAGCATCGGCTCCGAGACGATCTCGAAATCCGGTTCCCTGGCCAGCCGCTCGGCCAGCCGTTCGCTCCAGGCGACATGGTTGCGGATCATGGTCCGCAGATTTTCTAGCCCGTGGGCGCGCAGCAGGAACCAGAGTTTCAGTGCGCGAAAGCGCCGCCCGAGCGGCACCGACCATTCGGAATAGTTGATGATGCCGTCGCGCCCATGCGTCTCCAGGTAGTCCGGTTTGATGGCCAGCGTCCGCACCAGGTCTTCCGGCCGGCGGATGAACTGGATCGAGCAGTCGAACTGCGCGCCCAGCCATTTGTGCGGGTTGAAGACGATGGAATCCGCCTGCTCCACGCCCGCCCAGAAATGCCGGTATTCCGGACAGATCATCGCCGATCCGGCCCAGGCGGCATCGACATGCAGATAGAGGCCGTGCCGTTTCGCCACCGCGGCGACGCCGGTGATATCATCGGTGCCGCCGGTGCTGGTGCCGCCGACGCAGGCGATGATGCCGGCCGGCAGCATGCCCGCCTGCCGGTCGGCGACGACAGCCGCTTCGAGAGCCGCAACATCCACGGCGCGGAAGCGGCCGCCAACCGGAATGCGCACGAGATTGTCCTCGCCGACGCCCGACACCCAGATCGCCCGGTCGATGGAGGTGTGGACCTGGTCGGAAGAATAGACGCGCAATATCGGCTGGCCCTGCAGGCCCTTCTTGTTGCCCTGCCAGTCGAGCGCGCGCTCGCGCATGGTCAGCACGGCGGCGAGCGTCGCCGACGATGCCGAATCCTGCATGACGCCGGCAAACCCTTCCGGCAGGCCAAGCGCCTGACGCATCCAGTCGACGACGCGCGTCTCGAGTTCGGTCGCTGCCGGCGAAGTTTGCCAGAGCATGCATTGCGCGGCCATAACCGAGACCAGATATTCGGCCACCACCGAAACCGGTGCGGCATTGGCCGGAAAATAGGCGAAGAGGCGCGGATGCTGCCAATGCGTCATGCCGGGCAGGATTTTGCGCTCGAAGTCGGCGAAGATTGCCTGCATGGTTTCGCCATGTTCCGGCGGCGAGACGTCGATGCTTCTGGAGATTTCGCCCGGCTCGACGAGCGGCCGCACCGGCCTTTCGCGAAGTGTGCTCCTGTAGTCGGCACCCCATTCGGCCGCGCGCAGCGACCATTCCCGGAATTCGTTGCTATTCATCCTGCTCTCCGTCAGATCGAGCCCAGCGATCAAAGAGCACGAAAAACGGAGGCGTTCACTCGGGAAAGTCAGGCAGGCTCGCAAAAGCAGCCTTCAGTGCATTCGACCAGCCGTCCGAGATCGTCCGATAATATTGGTCGTCCTGGGCGATCCGCTTCTTCAGGCTGACCTTGAAGGCGTCCTTTTCGTAGAACAGCAGGTCGAGCGGCAGACCGACCGACAGGTTCGATTTCAGCGTCGAGTCGAACGACACCAGCAGCAGTTTCACCGTCTCGGCGAAACTCATCGCCTTCTCATAGGCGCGGATGATGATCGGCTTGCCATATTTGGTCTCGCCGATCTGGAAGAACGGCGTGTCGTCGGTCGATTCGATGAAATTGCCTTCCGGATAGATCATGAACAGCCGCGGCGCGCTGCCCTTGATCTGGCCGCCGAGGATGAAGGAGGCATTGAAGTAGGAATCCGCCTTTTCGCCCGCCGGCGACGAACTGGCGATGACTTCCTTGACGGTGTCGCCGACCAGCCGCACCGTCTGGTACATCGACGGCGTTTCAAGCAGCGTGGCGTGGCGATCGGCCACCGCCTTGGTGCGTTCGTCGAGCAGGCTGACGACAGCTTGCGTCGTCGCCAGATTGCCGGCCGACATCAGCACAATGACGCGCTCGCCCGGCTGCTCCCAGACATGCATCTTCTTGAAGGTAGAGATCGAATCCATGCCGGCATTGGTGCGCGTGTCCGACATGAACACGAGCCCGCGATCGATCTTCAAGCCGACGCAATAGGTCATCGAATCCCTTTGGCAGCAAAACTTGCCGGGGATTACTGCTCCACGGTGACGGTGACCGCAAGCTGTTCTTCCGCTTGTCCCAGCCGAATTCCCGATACGGGCGTGGCATCGCGGTAATCACGGCCGGTTGCCACCTTCACATAGCGTTCGTCGGGCGAAATGCCGTTGGCGACGTCGAACGCGACCCAGCCAAGGCCCGCAACATGCGCTTCGGCCCAGGCATGGCTCGCCGCCTGCTCGACCGCCGCATGCATCATCAAATAGCCGCTGACGTAGCGGGCCGGAAACCCCATGGCCCGCGCGGCGGCGGCAAAGATGTGGCTGTGGTCCTGGCAGACGCCGGTCCTGAGCGCCAGCGCGTCCTCGGCCGGGGTCGCCGCGTTGGTGGTGCCCATCGTATAGGCGACGCGCTCGCCGATCACCGCCATCAGCCGGTGCAACCTTTCGATATCGGCCCCCTCGCCGACCGAGGCCGCGAGTTCGCGAATGCCGCCGCCGATCGTGGTCAACGGTGTTTCATGGCCAAACAACCACAGCGGCGCGAAACCCTGATGTGGCCCGGAGACGCCTGATGTGTCGCGTGTCACCACCTCGCCTGATGCCTCGACGGTGATGAAATCGCGCTCACCTTCGACGCTCAAAAGCCGCGTGTCGTTGCCGAAATGGTCGGTGAACCGCACTTCTTCGCGCGCCCCTTCGATCTTCAGCGCCCAGGATAAGACGGTCTGTGTCGGTCCGCTGACTGGTAGCAGCCGCAGCCGCTGCAACAGATAGTGCACCGGCGCATCGTAGCGGTATTCGGTCCGGTGGGTGATCTTCAGCCGCATTGCTCTCGTCCCCTGAGCATGATCTTTTCCGGAAACCGGCTTCCACTTTCCGGGATCATGCACGTCCCCCGAGCATGATCTTTCCCGGAAACCGGCTTCCACTTTCCGGGATCATGCTCAATTAAACCTGTAATCCTGCGCGATCTCGTCGCCGAGCCTGATGTTGTCGAGGATGAAATTGGCCAGGAATTCATGCAGGCCGGCGTCGAATATGTCCTTGATCGAGCCGGCGGCCAGCATCGCCTGGGTTTTGCCGGCTGTCACATGACAGGCATGGCGCTCACCATAATCGTCGCCCAGGAATCTGAGATGCTCCGTCAGGAAACGGTAGCAGAAGGTCAGCGAGCGCGGCATGCGAACGTTGAGGATCAGATAGTCGGCGATGTTGCTCGGCTTGTAGTCGGCCTCGTAGACCCAGCGATAGGAGCGATGCGCCGACACCGAACGCAGGATCGATTCCCACTGGTAGTTGTCGAGCGTGGAGCCGACCCACGAGATCGACGGCAACAGCACGTAGTATTTCACGTCCAGGATGCGAGCCGTATTGTCGGCGCGTTCGACATAGGTGCCGAGTTGCGAGAAATCGAAGATCTCGTTGCGCAGCATGGTACCGTAGAACGAGCCGCGGATCAGCGCCGTTTCGCGCTTGATCGCGTCGAGCACGCTGGGCAGGTCGCGCTCGTCGATCGGCTTGGCCAGCATGCGCTTCAGCGACATCCAGGCTTCGTTGATGCTTTCCCAGGTCTCGCGCGTCAATGCGGTGCGCACCATGCGGGCATTGTTACGGGCCGTTTCGATCGACGTCATCGTGCTCGACGGGTTGGATGTGTCGCGCAGCAGGAAATCGGCAACGTTGGCGGCGGTATAGTCGGAATATTTCTGCGTGAAGGCAGCGTCCGAACCGGCACTGAGCAGCACCGAATTCCACTCTTCGGAAGCGTTCTGGGTTCGGGTCAGCGCCATGCGCAGCCCGGCATCGACCAGCCGCGCCATGTTTTCCGCCCGCTCGATGTAGCGGTTCATCCAGTAGAGCCCGTTGGCGGTGCGGCCGAGAAGCATTCTACGCGGTCCTTCGGACGGTGAGTGGTGAATGGTGAATGGTGAATGGCCAAATTTTTCCAGGGCACGACGCCGCGTGCTTCATTTCAGGGCATTTCACCAACATCAACGACATGTCATCCTTATTTATTCATTATTCACTATTCACTATTCACTATTCACTATTCACTATTCACTATTCACTATTCGCTATTCCCTATTCCCTATTCACTATTACTATTCCCACTCTAATCATCCAGCACCCACGTATCCTTCGTCCCGCCGCCCTGGGACGAATTGACCACCAGCGAGCCTTCCTTCAGCGCCACACGCGTCAGCCCGCCCGGCACGATCTGGATGCGGTCGGATACCAGCACGTAGGGCCTGAGATCGACATGGCGCGGCGCCAGTCCCTTGTCGGTCAGGATCGGGCAGGTCGACAGCGCCAGCGTCGGCTGGGCGATGTAGTTCGACGGTCTTGCCGCGAGTTTCTTGGAAAAATCCTCGCATTCCTTCTTGGTCGCCGCCGGTCCGACCAGCATGCCGTAGCCGCCGGAGCCATGCACCTCCTTGACCACCAGCTCGTCGATATGTTCGAGCACGTATTTCAGGCTGTCCGGCTCCGAGCAGCGCCAGGTCGGGATGTTGCCGAGGATCGCTTTGCGGCCGGTGTAGAATTCAACGATCTCGGGCATGTAGGAATAGATCGCCTTGTCGTCGGCGATGCCGGTTCCCGGTGCATTGGCGATGGTGATGTTGCCGGCACGGTAGACATCCATGATGCCCGGCACACCCAGTGCCGAGTCCGGGCGGAAGGTCAGCGGATCGAGAAAAGAATCGTCCACCCTTCGATAAAGCACGTCGATCTGCTTGTAGCCTTCGGTCGTGCGCATCGCGACGTGGCCATCGACGACGCGCAGATCCTGCCCCTCGACAAGCTGCACGCCCATCTGGTCGGCAAGGAAGGCATGTTCGAAATAGGCGGAGTTGAAGCTGCCCGGCGTCAGCACAGCAATGGTCGGCGCGCCCTTGGTGCCTTGCGGCCGCACTGCCGCCAGCGACTGGCGCAAGAGCTGCGGATAGTTTTCCACCGGCCGCACCTTGATCTGCTGGAACAACTCGGGAAAGAGCTGCATCATCGTCTCGCGGTTCTCCAGCATGTAGGAGACGCCGGACGGCGTGCGCGCATTGTCCTCCAGCACGTAGAATTCGTTCTCGCTGATGCGAACGATATCGACGCCGATGATATGGGTGTAGACGCCGGCTGGCGGCCTCACTCCGATCATCTCCGGCAGGAATGCCTCGTTCTTGGCGATCAATTCCTTGGGGACGCGCCCGGCGCGCAAAATCTCCTGGCGGTGGTAGATATCGTCGAGAAAGGCGTTCAGCGCCTGGACGCGCTGCTCGATGCCTTGCGTCAGCCGTCGCCATTCATTGCCGGAAATGATGCGCGGAACGATGTCGAAGGGGATAAGGCGCTCGGAGGCTTCCTGCTCGCCATAGACGGCAAAGGTGATGCCGGTCTTGCGAAAGACGCGTTCGGCGTCCTGCATCTTTTCGGTAAGCCTGGCCGGATCCTGCTCCTTCAGCCAGCGATCGTAAGCCGAATACGGTTTTCTCAATCCGGAGATTTCCGGAAGCATTTCGTCGAACGCTGCCAATCGCTTACTCCCTGTGAGGCCATTTCACTGGCGTCACCGGAGAAAATCAAGCGCAATCGGTGATTTGGAGGATGTTGGCGATCAGTATGTCGCGACCTGCCTAAAATTAGGGCAGCGCCGATATGACTGGGTCAGGCTTTGCCTTGTGCCCGGGCAGGTGGCAGGCGCCGCTCAGAACGCGCGGAAGGTGACGACCGTGAACGTATCCTTGATGCCGGGAAGACTCTGCACCTTCTCGTTGACGAAGTGGCCGATGTCTTCATCGTCGTCGACATAGAATTTGGCGAGCAGATCGTAGTCGCCGGCTGTCGAGTAGATTTCCGAGGCGATCTCGGCATCGGCCAATGCGCCGGCAACGTCATAGGACTTGCCCAGATCGCACTTTATCTGCACGAAAAATGCCTTCATTGCCCGATCCTGCTCAGCTTGCCCGCTTAGGCCGCCCTTGTGGCAGACTGCCGCCCGGCTTTCAAGCATCAGGACAGCGCTCAGGCAGAAACCGACCTGGGGGGAAGCCTTAGTGCAGCCAAACGGCGGATGTACGCGGGCGCCGAAACCGTGCAATCTCTGCTGAGCACCTGAGGGCTCGATCACATCGCCTGGATATCGCCCCTGGCCCAGCCCTCGGAAATCTCTGCCGCCCGCGCCTCAAAGACGCCGGCTTCGATGGCGGCACGAATGTCCTGCATCAGCTTTTGATAATAGGAAAGATTGTTCCAGGTCAGCAGCATCGCTCCCAGCGCCTCTTGCGAGCGGACCAGATGGTGCAGGTAGGCGCGTGAATAATCTCTGGCGGCCGGGCAGTCGCTCTCCTCGTCCAGCGGCCGCGGATCGTCCGCATGGCGGGCGTTGCGCAGATTGACCTTGCCGCGCCTTGTATAGGCGAGGCCATGACGGCCGGCGCGTGTCGGCATCACGCAATCGAACATGTCGATGCCGCGCGCCACCGATTTCAAAATGTCGTCGGGCGTGCCGACACCCATCAGATAGCGCGGCCTGTCCGCCGGCAGCTCCGGGCAGGTGATGTCGAGCATTTCGAGCATCACCGCTTGCGGCTCGCCGACCGCCAGCCCGCCAATCGCGTAGCCCTTGAGGTCCATCGCTTTCAGCGTCTGCGCCGAGCGCAGCCGCAGGGCCGGTATGTCGCCGCCCTGGACGATGCCGAACATCGCCTTGCCCGGCTGGTCGCCGAACGCCGTCCTGCAACGCTCGGCCCAGCGCAGCGACAGCTCCATCGCCCGCTCGATCTCCTTCTCCATGGCCGGCAGCGCGGTGCATTCGTCGAGCTGCATCTGGATGTCGGCGCCGAGCAGTCCCTGGATTTCGATCGAGCGCTCGGGCGACATCTCATAGGCGGCGCCGTCGATATGGGAGCGGAAGGTGACGCCCTTTTCGGTCAGTTTCCTCAACTTCGACAGCGACATCACCTGGAAGCCGCCGCTGTCGGTCAGGATCGGGTGCGGCCAGCGGGCGAATTCATGCAGACCGCCAAGCCGCGCCACACGCTCGGCGCCCGGCCGCAGCATCAGATGATAGGTGTTGCCAAGGATAATGTCCGAGCCGACGCCGCGCACCTGATCCATATACATGGTCTTGACCGTGCCGCCGGTGCCGACCGGCATGAAGGCCGGCGTGCGGATTTCTCCGCGCGGCATGGTGATGGAGCCGCGCCGCGCTTTGCCGTCGGTCGCCAGCACCTTGAAGGTGAACGCTTTAGTCATTGAATTCCTTGTTCTATACCGGGCGCGCGTCCATCGTTCTCCTGCTTGAGCAGCAGACTTGCATCTCCGTAGGAGTAGAACCTGTAGCGGTTCTCGATGGCATGCGCATAGGCCGCACGCATCGTTTCCAGACCGCAAAACGCCGAAACCAGCATGAACAGCGTCGAGCGCGGCAGATGGAAATTGGTCATCAGCATGTCGGCGGCCTTGAAGCGATAGCCGGGCGTGATGAAGATATCGGTCGGACCCGACCATCCAGCCAGCATGCCGTCCTTCCGCGCGGCGCTCTCCAGCAGGCGCAGCGATGTCGTGCCGACGGCGATGATGCGCCCGCCACGCGCCTTTGCCGCGTTCAGCGCCCTGGCGGTTTCCGGACTGACCGAACCGATCTCGGCATGCATCTTGTGATCGGCGGTGTCGTCGACTTTCACCGGCAGGAACGTGCCGGCGCCGACATGCAGGGTGACGAAGCGCCGTTCGATGCCCTTGGCATCGAGGGCGGCGAAAAGCTCGGGCGTGAAATGCAGGCCGGCAGTGGGGGCCGCCACAGCCCCCTCCTCCCTGGCATATATGGTCTGGTAGTCGCTGCGGTCGCGTTCGTCGTCGTCGCGCTTCGAAGCGATATAAGGCGGCAGCGGAATGTGGCCGACGGCGTGCAGCGCCTCGTCGAGAAACGGGCCTGAGAGGTCAAAACCGAGCAAAGCCTCGCTGGCCTCGCCCTTCTCGATAACCGTGGCATCGAGCTGGCCGAGAAAGCAGGAACTGGCGTCATGGCCGAAATGGATGCGGTCACCGGCGGCGATGCGCTTGCCCGGCCGCATGAAAGCCAGCCAGCGGTCCGGCGCCACCCGCATGTGCAGCGTGGCTTCGATTTGCGCCGCCGCTTCGCCGCGCCGCCTGATGCCCTTCAACTGTGCCGGAATGACCTTGGTGTCGTTGAAGACCAGCACGTCACCGGTCTCGATCAGCGACGGCAGCTCGCGCACCGTCCGGTCTTCGAGACCTTCACCCGGCCTGACAACCAGCATTTTGGCGCTGTCGCGCGGTTCTGCCGGTCGAAGCGCGATTCGCTCCTCCGGCAGATCGAAGTCGAAAAGATCGACGCGCAAGAAAATCCCGCCTCAAAATCCCGGGCAGGTCACCGCCCGGGCGCCAGCGATCGACCCCGTCGCCAGCGCCGGAGCGGCCGCCGCGGCAAGCATCAGTGTGATAGCCGCGACAGCCGAGGAGGTCATTTCACGTCGGCCGCGACCTTCAGCGACACGATCTTGTCGGGATCCGGCACCGGCTCGCCGCGCTTGATCTTGTCGACATTGTCCATGCCTTCGATGACCTGGCCCCAGACCGTGTATTGGCGGTTGAGGAAGGCGGCATCGTCGAAGCAGATGAAGAATTGCGAGTTGGCCGAGTTCGGGTTCTGCGAGCGCGCCATCGAGCAGGTGCCGCGGCCATGGTTGGCGTTGGAGAACTCCGCCTTCAGGTCGGGCTTGTCGGAGCCGCCGGTGCCGGCGCGCGCCGGTGCGAAAGAGGGCTTGCTGGAATTGCCGAATTTCACGTCGCCGGTCTGCGCCATGAAACCGTCGATGACGCGGTGGAACACCACGCCGTCATAAGCGCCTTCGCGCGCCAGTTCCTTGATGCGGCCGACATGGCCAGGCGCCAGATCGGGAAACAGTTCGATGACGACCTTGCCCTTGGTCGTTTCCATGATGAGCGCATTCTCGCGGTCCTTGATCTCGGCCATGTCAGAAATATCCTTTTGAAATAAATGGGTTTACTTGCCGTCGGCGGCGATGCGCACCTTGATCATGCGATCCGGATCGGTGACGACCCCGTTCTGCGCCGCGTCGCCTTTCTTGATCTTGTCCACCAACTCCATGCCGTTCTCGACATTGCCGACGATGGTGTACTGGCCATCGAGCGGCGGCGCCGGCGCGAACATGATGAAGAACTGCGAATTGGCGGAATCCGGGTCCTGCGAGCGGGCCATCCCGACCACGCCGCGCTGATAGCGCTCGGTCTTCGAGAATTCGGCCGGAAGGTCGGGAAGATCGGAACCGCCGGTGCCGACAGCGTCGGCGCTGAAGCCGTTCTTCATGTTGCCGAACTTCACGTCGCCGGTCTGCGCCATGAAGCCGTCGATGACACGGTGGAAAGCGACGTTGTCATAAGCGCCCTGGCGCACCAGCTTCTTGATCTGCTCGACATGCTTCGGCGCGAGATCGGGCCTGAGCGCGATGGTCACGTCGCCGTCCTTAAGCGTGATGATCATCGTGTTTTCCGGATCGGCGGCGAACGCCGAAACGGAGGCGGTCACAAGACCGAAAAGAACGACAAAACAGGTGGCGAGCCTTTTGAGCTGCATGGATCTTTCTCCGAAAACCTTTGTTTCACGCATGTCGTTGCCCCAAACCGGGTTCCACGTTTGGGCGACATGCATTATTTCGCAAATTTGGCGGTGAGTGCGCCAGCCACGGCCGCCGGCACGAAGGCGCGAATGTCGCCGCCCATCGCGGCTATCTGACGGACAAGTGTGGCGGTAATGGTTCGCACCGAAGGGCTGGCGGGCAGAAAAACCGTCTGCAGTTCCGGCGCCATGGTCTCGTTCATACCGGCCATCTGCATCTCGTAGTCGAGATCGGTGCCGTCGCGCAGGCCACGGATCATGATCGAGGCGCCCTGCTTCCTGGCAGCGTCGATGACCAGCCCGTCGAAAGCGACGACCTTGATGCGCGCGCCGTCGCGGCCGAATTCGGCCTTCGTCGCAGCTTCGATGAGGCCGACCCGCTCCTCGAACGAGAACAGCGGTTTCTTGCCGGGATGAATGCCGATCGCTGCATAGACGGTGTCCGCCACAGCCAGCGACGCCTTCAGCACGTCGAGATGGCCGTTGGTCGGCGGGTCGAAGGAGCCGGCATAAAGGGCGATGCGTTCGGTCATGGCTGGTGCTTCTAGCGAGCCTCTCTCGCAAAGGCAAATCCGATCGGCGAGCCGCCAATGCATGTCGCCGCAAAAGCCTGCCCTTGGGCCTGACACAGGGCCTGACCCGAGGGTGCGCAGCGGTTTGGAACAACGGCATCCACCCGAACGGGGCTTCAAAGCGCATCGCCTGAGCCACGGTAATCGCGATGCGCTTTGAGTGAACCTTTTGGCCGAGATGAACGACCAATGAATGGGTGCCGATCACGAAGGCTTCACGCAGCGTTCATTAGATTGCAGCTTCAGAAGATGAAACCAAAACCCCATTTGATCGTTGCTAGGTGCAGGAGAACACGCACATGCTGATCTACATGCTCGCCACCGCAATGACCATCGCCATGCTGATCGCCACCGTATTCGGGCTGCATCAGGAAGCAGAGCGCGTCCGCGCCAAGTCCAATGCCAAGCGATTCGGAGGCTTCGGTATCCGCAAGCCTTCACGCCACTTCTAGACCGGCCGCTATCGGTTGACGGCGCCGGTCCATCGGGCCGGCATTGCTCATCAAGACCTAGTCGGCGTTATTGTCCGGGCCAGCGCCTTCAGTACCGGTATCCAGAGTTGCGTCGCCCTCGACACTCTCTTCTGCTTCCTCGTCCGATTGCGGTTCCGTTATCCGCTCCACCGAAACGACCTTCTCGCCGTCGGCCGTGTTGAAGATGGTTACGCCCTTGGTGGCGCGGCTGGCGAAGCGAATGCCGTTGACCGGCACGCGGATTACGGTGCCGCCATCCGAGACTAGCATGATCTGGTCGTCATTGCCGACCGGGAAAGTCGCCACCAGGCGGCCGATCTCAGCCACTTTCGACACATCGGTGGCGCGGATGCCCTTGCCGCCGCGCCCTATCTGGCGGAAATCATAGGAAGACGAGCGCTTGCCGTAGCCATATTCCGTCACCGTCAGCACGAACTGCTCGTGTGCCTTGAGGAATTCGTAGCGCTCGTCGGAAAGCTCCGTCTCCTCGCCGACCTCCTCATTGGTGAGCTGGAAGTCTTCGTCCTCGCCCGCCGCAATGCCGGCGGCGAGCCGCCGTTCGGCCGCCACCCGCTTGAGATAAGCGGCGCGCTCGGCCGGCGACGCATCGACATGTTCGATCACCGCCATCGAGATCACCCGGTCGCTGGCAGCCATGGCGATGCCGCGCACGCCGACCGAGTTGCGGCTCTGGAAAACGCGCACGTCGCTGACCGAGAAGCGTATGCACTGGCCGGAGCTTGCGGTCAAAAGCACGTCGTCATTGTCGGTGCAGGTCTCGACGCCGAGTATCTCGTCGCCCTCCTCTTCCAGCTTCATGGCGATCTTGCCGTTGCGGTTGACCTGGACGAAATCCGACAGCTTGTTGCGGCGCACCGTGCCGCGCGTCGTGGCGAACATCACGTCGAGCTCGCCCCAGCTGGTCTCGTCCTCGGGCAGCGGCATGATGGTGGTGATGCGTTCACCCTGCTCCAGCGGCAGCATGTTGATCAGCGCCTTGCCGCGCGACTGCGGGTTGCCGATCGGCAGGCGCCACACCTTTTCCTTGTAGACGATGCCGCGCGAGGAGAAGAACAGCACCGGCGTGTGCGTATTGGCGACGAACAGCCGGGTGACGAAATCCTCTTCCTTGGTCGACATGCCGGAGCGGCCCTTCCCGCCGCGGCGCTGCGCCCGATAGAGCGACAACGGCACACGCTTGATATAGCCGGAATGGCTGACCGTCACGACCATGTCCTCGCGCTGGATCAGGTCCTCGTCTTCCATATCCGCCCCGCCCTCGGACAGCTCGGTGCGGCGCGGCGTGCCGAACTCGTCGCGCACGGCGGCAAGCTCGTCCTTGACGATCTGCTGGATGCGCGCGCGGGACGACAAAATGTCAAGATAATCAACAATTTCCGCGCCGATCGTGTTCAACTCGTCGGCGATCTCGTCGCGGCCGAGCGCAGTCAGCCGCTGCAGGCGCAGTTCGAGGATGGCGCGCGCCTGTTCCTCGGACAGATTGTAGGTGCCGTCCTCGTTGATGCGGTGGCGCGGATCGTCGATCAGCAGGATCAGCGATTCGACGTCGCCCGAGGGCCAGCGCCGCTCCATCAACTGCTCGCGCGCCGTCTGCGGATCCGGCGCGCTGCGGATCAGCTTTATCACCTCGTCGATGTTGGCGACGGCTATGGCAAGGCCGACCAACACATGGGCACGGTCGCGCGCCTTGCGCAGCAGGAATTTCGTGCGCCGGCTGATCACGTCCTCGCGGAAGGCGACGAACGCCTTCAGCATGTCGGTCAGCGTCAGCAATTCCGGCTTGCCGCCGTTCAGCGCCACCATATTGGCGCCGAACGACGTCTGCAGCGGCGTGAAACGGTAGAGCTGGTTGAGGATGACGTCGGCGACGGCGTCGCGCTTCAGTTCGATGACGACGCGGTAGCCCTGGCGGTCGCTCTCGTCGCGGATATCGGAAATGCCCTCGATGCGCTTGTCGCGCACCAGCTCGGCCATCTTCTCGATCATCGACGACTTGTTCACCTGGTAGGGAACTTCGGTGATGACGATCGATTCACGGTCGTTGCCGCGCGCCTCGACGTTGACGCGGCCGCGCATGACGATGGAGCCGCGGCCGGTCGAATAGGCGCTGTAGATGCCGGAACGGCCGAGCACGATGCCGCCGGTCGGGAAATCCGGCCCTGGAATGATCTCCATCAGCGCCGGCAGATCGATTGCCGGATTGTCGATGAGGGCAATGGCGCCGTTGCAGACCTCGCCCAGATTGTGCGGCGGAATGTTGGTGGCCATGCCGACGGCGATGCCGCCGGAGCCGTTGACCAACAGGTTCGGAAAGCGCGCCGGCAGGACTTTCGGTTCGCTGCCGGACGCATCATAAGTGTCCTGGAAATCGACGGTGTCCTTGTCGATGTCTTCCAGCAACTCATGCGCGACCTTGGTCAGCCGCGATTCGGTGTAACGCATCGCCGCCGGCGGATCGCCGTCGATCGAGCCGAAATTGCCCTGCCCGTCGATCAGCGGCACGCGCAGCGACCAGTCCTGCGCCATCCGCACCAAGGCGTCGTAGATCGAGGCGTCGCCATGCGGATGGTATTTACCCATCACATCGGCGACCGGGCGGGCCGACTTCACATATTTGCGGTTCCAGTGATAGCCGCTCTCATGGGCAGCGTAGAGAATGCGGCGATGCACCGGCTTCAACCCGTCGCGCACGTCGGGCAGCGCACGGCTGACGATCACGCTCATCGCGTAATCGAGATAGGAGCGCTGCATCTCCTCGATGATGGAAATCGGCTCGATGCCGGTGGGCCCGCCGTCGGCGCCGCGCGGTGTCTTCTGGTCGGTCAAATCAGGTCACAATCAAATCGGGAATCACTCGGTGCTTATATAGGAAGCCGGGCCGAAACTCCAACGCCCGCGGCAGTTTTCCAGTGTCGGTTTTTGTGGTGATTTCAAAAGGATATCACTGATTGCGACGATATGGCCGAGGCGCTTTCATGGCCGCCGGGGCAAAGCTCATTGTCAGGCCAATTTTTTGCTTCACAAAGCCGGAACCATGGACGCGTTCGGCAATTTATCGCCTCGCCGCCGGAGCCGGTAGGCACCGGGCGCCTCCCCCATCACGCGGCGGAAACGGCGGTTGAAGGTCGACAAATCGTTGAACCCGGCTTCGAAGGCGATCGTCGAGATCGCCTCGTCCGACATGCGCAGCCGCACCGCCGCCCTGTGCAGCCGGGTTTTCAGCACGAACTGGTAGGGCGTCATGCCCGCGACATGCCGGAAGCTGCGCAGGAAATGGTAAGGACTGGTCGCCGTTTCGCTTGCAAGCTCGGCGAGCGAGACCGGGCTTTCGGCATCCTTTTCGATGCGCCGCACCGCCTCCGCTACGCGTTTCTGATCGCGGCGGCTCGGTGACCGGGCAGCGGGCGTGAGACCGGAGGCGACGGCTGCGCCGGCAATCCGCAGTCCGAGTTCCTCGAACGCCTCAATGTCGGCCATCTCGCGCGCGGCTTCCGCCTCGGCCAGCAGCCGTGCCAGGGCCGGCAAGGGCGGCAGCCGCGCCGTCTCGAAGGCCAGCTTCTTCGCGCCCGGCATATCGGCGACGATCTGCTCCATATAGGCCGGGCTGAAATGATAGGAGATGCAGCGGTCGCCGGCGCCATGCTCGTGCCCACACTCGTAGCAAGTGCGGGGGTTGCCGAGCAGAATTGCGCCTGGCGTCAACATCGCCGTGCCCTGGCGTGCGCGGTAGCGGAAAGTGCCGTTGGTCACCACTGCGACGCAGAAGTTGCGATGCTCTTCCTCGAACGGGCGATCAGCGACGCCGGCAGTGCAGACCACGTCCGACACCCGCCAGCCTTTTCCCGACGCCAGTGTATGCACGCTCCTCGTCATGGTCGAAAGATAGCAATTTTTCCCAAGCGCAAGAAGACTGCCAGGGCCTATTCTTCCCATTCTCCTGACAAGATGGGTCTCCTGACAATGTGGGCAGAAACCATGTTCAATTCATCCTCATTTGCCGAAGCCCTGCACAGTGACGGGCCAGCCGCAGGCCTTGCCGAAAAACTGAACCTTTACGGCCGCTTCGTCGGCGCCTGGACGTTCGATGCCACGCGCCATCTCGAAGACGGCCAGGTGCTGACCGGACGCGGCGAGGTGCATTTCGGCTGGGTGCTCGAGGGCTGCGCGATCCAGGATGTATGGATCTTGCCCGTGCGGAACAGTGGCGCACAGAACTCGCTCGGCAAATGGACCTTTTATGGCACGACACTGCGCGTCTATGACCCCGGCGTCGACGCCTGGCATATCTTCTGGAGCGATCCGCGCACCCAGTATTACAGCCGCCAGCTCGGCCGCGTCGAGGGCGACACCATCGTCCAGCAAGGCGCCGACGGCACCGGCGCCTCGGTGCGCTGGAGCTTTTCTCGGATCACCGAAAATTCGTTCCGCTGGCTAGGCGAACGCTCTCAGGACGATGGCGCGACCTGGCGGCTCGAAGTCGAGTTCCTGGCGCGGCGCGTCGCCAGCGCCTGACCTGCACGGTTCCCCCTGACGCCGCTTTGCTCTACCAATGCTGGGATCTCGGGCACGGCCCGGCGGGGAGGGTCAGAGATGCCGAGCTTCGACAGCCTGTTCAACGCCTTCGTCACCATTCTGGTGACCATCGACCCGCCTGGCCTGGCGCCGCTCTTCCTCGCCGTGACGCGCGGCATGAACCGCGAGGAGCGCAACCAGGTTTCCGTGCGCGCCTCGATCATCGCTTTCCTGGTGATGGCGCTGTTTGCAATCGCCGGCGCATCGATCCTGTCGGTGTTCGGCATCACGCTGCCGGCGTTCCGCGTCGCCGGCGGGTTCCTGCTGTTCTTCATCGCCTTCGAAATGGTGTTCGAGCGCCGGCAGGACCGCAAGGAGAAGATCGGCGACGTCGCCATCACCAAGGACATGATCCACAACATCGCCGCCTTTCCGCTGGCGATCCCGCTGATCGCCGGTCCGGGCGCGATATCAGCGACCGTCCTGCTGTCAGGCTCGTTTCCAGGTTTTGGCGCGCAGGCAGCCCTTGTCGGCATCATCGCGATCTGCCTTGTCCTCACCTATCTGGTGTTCGTGCTGGCCGAGCGCATCGACCGGGTCCTCGGCCAGACCGGCCGTTCGATCCTGACACGGCTGCTCGGTGTCATCCTGGCGGCGCTCGCCGTGCAGTTCGTCGCCGACGGCGTCAAGGCGTTGATGGCAGCATGAAAATGAAGGCGGCCTCGCGCTTGATCGCCGCCGAGGCCGTCATTTTCGTCGTCCAGCTCGCGCAACGAACCGCCACTGGACGCTATCCTACTTCGCCGTCGTATCAATAACTTCGAAGTCGTGGGTGATCTCGGCGGTCTTGGCCATCATTGCCGAGGCCGAGCAGTATTTTTCGATCGAAAGATCGATTGCCCGCCTGACCTTGTCAGGCGAAAGCGCGCGGCCCTTGACGACAAAACGCATATGGATGCGGGTGAACACCCGCGGCTCCTTCTCCGCCCGGTCGGCATCGAGTTCGACCACGCAGTCTTCGACCGCCTCTCGCCCCTTTTCGAGGATGTGGACGACATCATAGGCCGAGCAGCCGCCAGTGCCGAGCAGCACCAGTTCCATCGGGCTTGGCCCCGGCGTCTTGCCATCCGGTCCGAACGCGGTTCCCAGCACCACCTTGTGACCGCTGCCCGACTCGCCAACGAAAGTGCGCTCCTCGACCCATTTGACCCGTGCTTTCACCTGATACGTCCTTTCACCGCACACCGCTCAAACGCACAACGTCCCGAAAATCCGAGACAGATTTTCGGGACGCCAATGCGTGGCCTCAAATAACTGGCTATCAGCTCGCGCAGAGCCGCTTGCTCCAAGCGATCAGAACGGAATTTCGTCGTCGAGTTCGCGCGACGAACCGCCGCCACCCTTGTTACCGCCACCGCCGCCGCGATTGAGATTCTCGCCCGGGCCGGACTGGCCGAAATCGGAACCGCGGCTGCTGCCGCCACCGGCATAGCTGCCGACCTGACCGCCCTCGCCCTGCCCGCGTGCGTCGAGCATCTGCAGCTCGCCACGGAATTTTTGCAGCACGATTTCGGTCGTGTAGCGATCATTGCCGGTCTGGTCCTGCCATTTGCGCGTCTGCAACTGGCCCTCGACATAAACCTTCGCACCCTTCTTCAGATACTGCTCGGCGACCTTGGCGAGCTGCTCGTTGAAGATCACGACATTGTGCCACTCGGTCTTTTCCTTGCGCTCGCCGGAAGTCTTGTCGCGCCAGCTTTCCGAGGTGGCGACGCGGATATTGACGACCGGCTCACCCGAATTCAAACGGCGGATTTCCGGGTCCGCCCCGAGATTGCCCACCAGAATGACCTTGTTGACGCTACCCGCCATGATACTTCTCCGCGCTCATCCGAAACAAATTTTCTCGCTCTCACCTTATAGACTGCGGACATTCCCCGCCTGCCGTGCCTGGCTTTTCCCACAAGGTTTTTGTTCTCTTTTCGTTCTAAAACCATCAATCCGTTTTGTCAAGGAATGTCAGCAATCGATGGGTTCCGCCGTGCCGTTCCATATGGGCGCGAAAAGACTGCTTGCCAAATCAATAAGTGTAGACTTATGCTTTGCTATGATCGAAGCCGAGATTTTTCGAGCGCTTGCCGACCCGACGCGCCGCGCCGTCTACGAACGGCTCGCCGCCCGCGAGATGTCGGTGTCGGAACTGCGCAGCGGCATGAGCGTGTCGCAACCGGCCGTCTCGCAGCATCTCGCGGTGCTGCGCGGCGCCGGCCTGGTGACCGAGCGGCGAGCCGGCCGCAACGCCTATTATCGCGCCGATCCGCAAGGGCTTGACCCTCTGCTCGGCTGGATCGAGCGTTACCGTGCGTTCTGGCCCGAGCGTATCGAACGGCTCAAGGCGGTTTTGAAGGATATGGACCAATGACGGCAAAACAGCATTCAAACATGGCGGCAGACTCGATCGAGTTCGAGTGCGAACTTCCAGACCCGCCGGAAAAAGTGTGGCGGGCGCTGACGGTGCCGGACCTGCTCGCGGCCTGGATGATGCCGAACGACATCAAGCCGGAGATCGGCAGCCGCTTTGCCTTTGCCAGGCCGGACGCGCCGATCGAGTGCGAAATCCTCGACGCCGAGCCCGAACGCCTGCTGCGTTATTCCTGGCGGGAGCGGCCGGCGCCCGGCAATACAGCGGATCCGCTCACCAGCCCGCTGGATAGCCCAATGGACAGCATCGTCACCTTCACGCTTGACCGCACTGTGTCGGGCGGCACGCATCTGCGCATCGTCCACGACGGATTTGCGCGAGTAGCTACGCCTGCGGTTGCCGGCGCTGGTTGCCGGCTTTCGCTCAACGCACACAGCCCCAGACAGACCACAGCCGCAAACACGCCTCGCCTCTCCCTGCGCGCGGCCTGAGCAGCACAACGGAGAAAAGCGATGAGCGGTTTTGCCAACCTGGTGCCGATGGTGATCGAGCAGTCGAGCCGCGGCGAACGCGCCTTCGACATTTTCTCGCGGCTGCTGCGCGAGCGCATCGTCTTCATCAACGGGCCGATCGACGACAATGTGTCGGCGTTGGTCTGTGCCCAGCTCCTGTCGCTGGAATCCGACAATCCAGACAAGGAGATTTCGCTCTACATCAACTCGCCTGGCGGTGTGGTGACCAGCGGCTTCGCCATCTACGATACGATGCAGTACGTTTCTTGCCCCGTATCCACCGTCTGCATGGGCTTTGCTGCGTCGATGGCCTCCTTCCTGCTGATGGCCGGCACACCGGGGCGACGCATCGCGCTGCCCAACACCAGCATCCTGCTGCACCAGCCGTCAGGTGGTTTCCAGGGCCAGGCCTCCGACATCCAGCGCCACGCCGAAGGCATCCTCAGGACCAAGCGGCGCATGACCGAGCTTTACGCGCACCACTGTGGTCGCACGTTCGAAGAGGTCGAACGCACGCTCGACCGCGACCATTTCATGACCGCCGCGGAGGCAAGGACATGGGGCCTTGTCGATCATGTTTTTGATACGCGCAAACAGGCGGCTTGAAAGCCGAACGCCATGAGCGATAGCAGCCAAGCCGTTCGGCCAGTTTGATCGCCACCGGTCTGGCTTCGGCCAGAGTGCGGCGATACAGTCCGCCGATGTCTAAGATCTCAAGCATTTGCTCGAATCGGCTGCTTGTCGGTGTCGCCATCGCGGCGATACCTCCGGCACGGCGTTCGCCGGAGACAATTCAACGCCGCCGCACGAAGGCACGCTGCCCGGCGTGACCAATGACTACCGTATCGTCACGCCGGCTGCCGAACCCGACGATGCCGTGCCCAGCGACAACAGCCAGTTTAGGATTGGCGATACCGACGTCAGGATTTCCGGCAGCATAATTTTCGATGTCGGCGCCGGCGCAATTGAAGCCCCCGGCGATAGGACACGTCCATCGGCGATAGGACACGTCCATCATCGCTGCCACAATGTCAGGAGTGTCAGGCATTCGTGCTGCGCTTGCGCCATTGAAACGAATAGCCCCGCCTCTGCTTCCGCAAACGGTCGGGGCTTTCTTGGATCTGAAATCCAATGGCCGGGAGCGAACTGCCGGCTCTTTGATCTCGGATGCTTCGCGGCGTTCAGCCGACGATCCGACTAGTAGTCTCTGATTTTAATGGGATCGGCAGGTCACGGTTTGTCGGGCGGCGCAAACGCCTGGCCCTGGCACCTTATGCCTGCCGCGGCTCCAGCGACACGTGGAGCCTCAAGGGACTGTCCGGTGGAGTCATTCCTCTGCTCTCCTTTTCTGTCCATTGCGACTGGTGTCGTCCGAAGCGCATATCGCAAAAGCCTGCAACTCGTGCAGGCCGCCTTAGGGCGGCGAGGCCATCGAAAGATAGTCGGCTTCGGTGACGCCTGGAGTCTGACTCCTTGAGGTTAAGACGTCAACAGGTGGATAGCCGATTTACCAAAAACGTGATCGCTTGTGTGGCGAATCCGAAATTTGCATCCGTTTTGAGCAGCGCGGCGTCGGCCATGGATCAGAGCCGCTGCGCCTTGCGCCGAGGTGACTATCGACAGAAGCCTCCATTCGCTAGAGTGCGACTTGGAGTGGAGACCGGCATGTATCTTTTTATTCTGTCGGCCCTTGTGGGATTTATCTTTTGCTCGGTCGGCTTGGTCTTGCTTGTGAGAGGCGACGGGAAGAAAAACAATCGCAATATTGTACGCTCGTCGTATTGGTTCGCTGCGGCAGCAGCGATTGTATTATTGGGTACGATTTCTTTTGTTGCAGTGTGACTTCGTTCTCGAAAGGTGCGGCGGTTTCCGCGTCGGTCGCAAGCTGTCCACCCGTTTGGGGTTCGCGCGTTTACTAACGCGTGGAACTTTAATGCGGTGGTGCGCGAAGCTGGTTTGATGAGCGCATTTGTCAGGAACGTGTTCGGCCTTTGTTCTTTCTGCTTGCTCGCCCGCGCAAAAGACGGTTAAAGGCTTTGGTCGAGAGTTCTCTCGAAATGGTAGCTAAAATACCTACATGGGAGATGGCCGGGATAACCCGCCATCCCACGAGATTCCAGATCTGAGGCGGCGACCGGCGATGGCCGACCATAAATATCTTTCCATTCGCGGGGCGCGCGAACACAATCTGAAGAATGTCGATCTCGACCTGCCGCGTGACAGCCTGATCGTAATGACCGGGCTGTCGGGGTCCGGCAAGTCGTCGCTTGCCTTCGACACCATCTATGCCGAGGGCCAGCGCCGCTACGTCGAGAGCCTGTCGGCCTATGCGCGGCAGTTCCTCGAAATGATGCAGAAGCCTGATGTCGACCAGATCGACGGCTTGTCGCCGGCCATCTCCATCGAGCAGAAGACCACGTCGAAGAACCCGCGCTCGACGGTCGGCACCGTCACCGAGATCTACGACTACATGCGGCTGCTGTTCGCGCGCGTCGGCATCCCCTATTCGCCGGCCACCGGCCTGCCGATCGAGAGCCAGACGGTTTCGCAGATGGTTGACCGCGTGCTGGCGGTCGAGGAAGGCACGCGTCTGTTCATCCTGGCGCCGATGGTGCGAGGCCGCAAAGGCGAATACCGCAAGGAACTGCTGGAGCTGCAGAAGAAGGGTTTTCAGCGCGTCAAGGTCGACGGTGTCTTTTACGAAATCGCCGACGTGCCGGCGCTGGACAAGAAGTACAAGCATGACCTCGACGTCGTCGTCGACCGCATCGTCGTGCGCGGCGATCTGGCGACGCGGCTTGCCGATTCCATCGAGACCGCGCTGAAGCTCGCCGACGGGCTGGCGGTGGCCGAATTCGCCGACCGGCCGCTCGACGCCAGCCAGACCGGCGAGGATTCGGTCAACAAATCGAAGAACGAGACGCATGAGCGCATCCTGTTCTCCGAAAAATTCGCCTGCCCGGTGTCCGGCTTCACCATTCCCGAAATCGAGCCGCGGCTGTTCTCCTTCAACAACCCGTTCGGCGCCTGCCCGACCTGCGACGGCCTCGGCAGCCAGCGCGCCATCGACGCCAGCCTGATCGTGCCCGACGACAATCTGTCGCTGCGCGCCGGCGCCGTCAGCCCGTGGGCGAAATCGACGTCGCCCTACTACGTGCAGACGCTCGAGGCGCTGGGCAAGGCTTATGGCTTCAAGCTCGGCGACAAGTTCCGGGACCTGACCGCAGAGGCAAAGCAAGCCATCCTGCACGGCACCGGCGAGCGCGAAGTCACTTTCCAGTATGATGACGGCCTGCGCTCCTACCAGACGACAAAGACATTCGAAGGCGTCATCCCCAATCTCGAGCGGCGCTGGAAGGAAACCGAATCCGCCTGGATGCGCGAGGAGATCGAGCGCTTCATGTCGGCCACGCCTTGCCCGGCCTGCCGCGGCTACCGGCTGAAGCCGGAAGCGCTGGCGGTGAAGATTGCCGGCAAGCACATCGGCGAGGTCACCGAGCTGTCGATCCGCAAGGCCGACCAATGGTTCACCGAGCTGCCCGCCGCACTCAGCGACAAGCAGAACGAGATCGCGGTGCGCGTGCTCAAGGAAATCCGCGAGCGGCTGCGCTTCCTCAACGATGTCGGGCTCGACTACCTGACGCTGTCGCGCAATTCCGGCACGCTGTCGGGCGGCGAGAGCCAGCGCATACGGCTGGCCTCGCAGATCGGCTCCGGCCTCACCGGCGTGCTCTATGTGCTGGACGAGCCGTCGATCGGCCTGCACCAGCGCGACAATGCGCGCCTGCTCGACACGCTGAAGCATTTGCGCGACATCGGCAACACGGTGATCGTCGTCGAGCATGACGAGGACGCCATCCTGCATGCCGACTATGTCGTCGATATCGGCCCGGCCGCCGGCATCCACGGCGGCCACATCATCGCGCAGGGAACGCCGCAGCAGATCATGGCCAGCCCCGCCTCGATCACCGGCAAATATCTGTCCGGCGAGCTCGAAGTGGCGACGCCGGCGGTGCGGCGCGAGGCCAAGAAGAACCGGCGCCTGAAGATCGTCGGCGCGCGCGGCAACAATCTGAAGAATGTTACCGCCGAAATCCCGCTCGGCACCTTCACCGCCGTCACCGGCGTCTCCGGCGGCGGCAAGTCGACCTTCCTGATCGAGACCTTGTTCAAGGCAGCGTCGCGCCGCATCATGGGTTCGCGCGAGCACCCGGCCGAGCACGACCGCATCGAGGGCCTCGAATTCCTCGACAAGGTCATCGATATCGACCAGTCGCCTATAGGGCGGACGCCGCGCTCCAATCCCGCCACCTATACCGGCGCCTTCACGCCGATCCGCGACTGGTTCGCCGGGCTGCCGGAGTCCAAGGCGCGCGGCTATCAGCCAGGTCGCTTCTCGTTCAACGTCAAGGGCGGTCGCTGCGAGGCCTGCCAAGGCGACGGCGTCATCAAGATCGAGATGCACTTTTTGCCCGACGTCTATGTCACCTGCGACGTCTGCCACGGCAAGCGCTACAACAGAGAGACGCTCGACGTCCTGTTCAAGGGCAAGTCGATTGCCGACGTGCTCGACATGACGGTCGAGGAAGGCGTCGATTTCTTCGCCGCCGTGCCCGGCGTGCGCGACAAGTTGGAGACGCTGAAGCAGGTCGGCCTCGGCTACATCCATGTCGGCCAGCAGGCGACGACGTTGTCGGGCGGCGAGGCGCAGCGCATCAAGCTGGCCAAGGAACTGTCGCGCAAGGCGACCGGCAAGACGCTCTACATCCTCGACGAGCCGACCACCGGCCTGCATTTCCACGACGTCGCCAAGCTCCTGGAAGTGCTGCACGAGCTGGTCGACCAGGGCAACACGGTGGTCGTCATCGAGCACAATCTGGAGGTAATAAAAACCGCCGACTGGGTGCTCGACCTCGGTCCCGAAGGCGGCGACGGCGGCGGCGAGCTGGTGGCCTCAGGCACGCCCGAGGATATCGTCCGCGAAAAGCGCAGCTACACCGGCCAGTTCCTGCGGGAGCTGCTGGAGCGGCGGCCCGGGGGCAAGCGCGAAGCGGCGGAGTGAGTGAAGACTGGCTGGCGTCGGGAAGAACCTTCAAATGAAGATCAGAAGAGCGCTTGCCGGTGATCCTGATGCTGTCGTCCGGCTGACGCAAGCCGCCTATGCACCCTACGCCCAATCCGCATTTCGACATGGTTAAAGCTGTCGAGACGCTCGCTACGGCCTGATCCATTTCAACCCGGGAGGACGACAGTGACTCAATCTGGAACAATCCGCGCCGGCATGGGTGGCTGGACCTTCGAGCCCTGGGACAAGTCTTTCTACCCGGACAAGTTGTCCAAGGCGAAGCAACTGCACTATGCAACCCGGCAGGTGCCAAGCATCGAGGTCAACGGCACCTATTATTCGAGTTTCAAGGAGCCGACCTTCGTCAAATGGGCAAACGAAGCGCCGGACGGTTTTGTCTATTCGCTGAAAGGCAACCGTTTCGTCACCAACCGCCGCGTCCTCGGTGAGGCCGGCGAGTCGATGACGCGTTTCCTGGGATCGGGCGTCGCCGCGCTCGGCGACAAGCTCGGGCCGATCCTGTGGCAGTTCGCGCCAACCAAAAAATTCGACCCGGACGATTTCGAGGCTTTCCTCAAGCTGTTGCCTGAAAAGCAGGACGGCGTTGCGCTGCGCCATGCGGTCGAGGTGCGCAACGACAGTTTCGTCGTGCCGGAATTCGCCGCCCTGGCGCGCCAATACAAGGTCGCGATCGTCTATGCCGACCACGCCAAATATCCAGCAATAGCCGACGTCACCGGCGATTTCATCTACGCCCGGCTGCAGACCGGCAGCGACGACAATCCCGACTGCTACACGCCAAAGACGCTCGACGAATGGGCGGCGCGGGCAAAGACCTGGGCCCAGGGCAAGGCGCCGGCCGACCTGCCGCGCGCCGATTCCTCAACCGAGGCACCGGTCAAACCGCGTGATGTGTTCGTCTACTTCATCACCGAAGGCAAGGCCCGCGCGCCGTTCGGCGCCATGGCGCTGATGAAGCGCGTCACAGGCTGACGTTGGCGGCACAGCGCATCCACCCCTTCGGTCATGCCGCCACCACGACTTCGTTGTAGGCATCGAGATCGACGAAGAACACCTTGGTGAGCTCCGCGATCAGTTCGTCGTGGTCGTATCCTTGCGATTTCAGAATATCGATGGCGGTCATGATGTCGACGCGCTCGGTAAGCCGTCGTTTGTGGTGGTCCTCGACGTAACGTTCCATCGGCTGCCCTGGCCCAAGTGCCCCAAATGCGTTTTGAACAACGATCAGATCGCAGGAAGGGGCTGCTTGCACGGAACGTGCCGGCTGAGCCTGCGCCTGATCTGTCGACGTGACTGATACGGAAAGCGGCCGACTCAACAAGGCCAAGTAAAGCCTAGCATGCAATCTTCAGCGCGCCAGAGGCGTTCAGGAACAAAGGCGTTCAGGAAAGACTGGGCGGGCATTCGCGACTTCGGTCGAGTAGAGGCGATGGGCGACCATCGCCTCTACTCGACCGAAGGGATGAACGCTACACCGTCAGAAATTTCCTCACATCCGCCCGGTCGAGATCCTCGGCCGGGCCGGTGTGGACGATCAGGCCGCGGTCCATGATGTTGACCTCGTCGGCCAGTTCCCGGCAGAAATCGAGATACTGTTCGACCAGCAGCACGGCGATATCAGCCTGGTCGCGCAGATAGCGGATGGCGCGGCCGATATCCTTGATGATCGACGGCTGGATGCCCTCGGTCGGCTCATCGAGCACCAGCAGTTTCGGCCGCATCACCAGTGCCCTGCCGATGGCAAGTTGCTGCTGCTGGCCGCCGGAAAGGTCGCCGCCCCTGCGGCCGAGCATCTGCTTCAGCACCGGGAACAATTCGAAGACATGGCCAGGAATGTTGCGGTCGGCGCGCTTCAATGGCGCAAAGCCCGATTCGAGGTTTTCCCGCACGGTGAGCAGAGGGAAGATCTCCCTGCCCTGCGGCACGAATGCGATGCCCGACCGGGCGCGATCATACGCCGCGCTCCGGTCGAGCGCCTTCCCCTCGAAGGCAACGCTTCCGCTCGTCAGCCGGTGGTGGCCGACGATCGATCTCATCAAACTGGTTTTGCCGACGCCGTTGCGGCCGAGCACGCAGGTGATCTTGCCGGCGCCGGCCTTCAGCGAGACGCCACGCAGCGCCTGGGCGGCGCCGTAGTGCAGCGTGGCATTGGAGACTTCGAGCATGGTCAGCGCTTTCTCCAGCGCTTGAAGAACGAAAGATCGAAATGATGGAACGGAACGCGCCAGACCATGATCATCTCCCCAGATAGACTTCGACGACACGTTCGTCGGCCGAAACGAAATCGAGCGAGCCTTCGGAAAGCACCGAGCCTTCGTGCAGGCAGGTGACCTTGACGCCGAGCTCGCGCACGAAATGCATGTCGTGCTCAACGACGATGACCGAATGGTCGCGGGCAATATCCCTAAGCAGCCGCGCGGTCTCCTCGGTCTCGGCGTCGGTCATGCCGGCGACCGGTTCGTCGACCAAAAGCAGCTTCGGATCCTGCGCCAAAAGCATGCCGATCTCGAGCCATTGCTTCTGGCCGTGGCTGAGATTGGCGGCAAGCTCGTCGCGCTTGTCACCGAGCCGGATGATGCCGAGGATGTCGTCGATCCGCCGCGCCTCCGCCGCCGAGCGGCGATGGAACAGTGCCGGGAAGATCGAGCGTGGGCCCTTCAGCGCCAGCATCAGGTTGTCCTCGATCGTGTGGCTTTCGAAGACCGTCGGCTTCTGGAATTTCCTGCCGATGCCCATCATGGCGATCTCGGCCTCGTCATGTTTCGTCAGGTCGACCTGCCCGTCGAAGTAAACCTCGCCCGAGTCGGGGCGCGTCTTGCCGGTGACGATGTCCATCATCGTGGTCTTGCCGGCGCCGTTGGGACCGATGATCGCCCGCATCTCGCCCTTGTCGAGCACCAGCGACAAATTGTTGATGGCGCGAAAGCCGTCGAAGGAAACCGAGACGCCGTCGAGATAGAGGATGGTGTTGCTCTTCGGCATTGCTCACTCCGCCGGCTGAGGTTCGGGGCCGGATGCGGACCAGTCGCCCGGCGTTCTCGCAGCCAAGCGAACGATCTTCGGGGGTGGCGGGACGGCAGGATCGGTGCCGGCCTCCCCAATGATCGGGTCGGCGATCGAGGCTGCGCGCAGCGCCCTGGCATTGCCGCGCCAGGAATCCCACATGCCGACAATGCCCTTGGGCAGGAACAGCGTGACGGCGACGAACAGCCCGCCCAGCGCAAACAGCCAGAACGCCGGCAGCACGCCGGTGAACCAGGATTTGCCGGCATTGACCACGAGCGCGCCGATGATCGGCCCGACGATTGTGCCGCGTCCGCCGACGGCCGCCCATACCACGACCTCGATCGAATTGGACGGCTCGAACTCGCCCGGATTGATGATGCCGACCTGCGGCACATAGAGCGCGCCGGCGATGCCGGCCATGACAGCCGACACGGTAAAGGCGAACAGTTTGACGTTCTCGGCGCGCCAGCCGAGAAAGCGCGTGCGGCTCTCGGCGTCGCGCACCGCCATCAGCAGCTTGCCGTATTTGGAACCGACGATCGCCCAGGTGACGAAGACGGCGAGCGCCAGCGTGACGGCGCTGGCCGCGAACAATGCCGAGCGTGTCGCATCGGCCTGCACGTTGTAGCCGAGAATATCCTTGAAGTCGGTCAAGCCGTTGTTGCCGCCGAAACCCATGTCGTTGCGGAAAAACGCAAGCAGCAGCGCATAGGTCATCGCCTGGGTGATGATCGACAGATAGACGCCGGTGACGCGGCTGCGGAAGGCGAACCAGCCGAAGACGAAGGCGAGCAGGCCAGGCACTGCAAGCACCATGATCGCGGCAAACCAGAAATGGTCGAAACCGTACCAGAACCACGGCAATTCCCCATAATTCAGGAACACCATGAAGTCCGGCAGCAGCGGATTGCCGTAGACGCCGCGCGAGCCGATCTGGCGCATCAGATACATGCCCATCGCATAGCCACCGAGCGCGAAGAAGGCGCCGTGGCCGAGCGAAAGGATGCCGCAATAGCCCCAGACGAGATCGAGCGCCAGGGCGAGCAGCGCGTAGCAGAGATACTTGCCGGTGAGCGCGACGACATAGGACGGCACGTAGAACGCACTCGTCGGCGAGACCGCAAGATTGAGCAGCGGCACGATGATGGCGACCGCCAGAAGGATGAAGATAGTGATGGCGATGCGGCGGTCGGCGCCGGCGGTGAAGAAGCGTCCGGTGATCATGCTTCCACCGACCTGCCCTTCAGCGCGAACAGGCCGCGCGGGCGTTTCTGGATGAACAGGATGATGAGGACCAGCACGACGATCTTGCCGAGGACCGCGCCGGCATAGGGTTCGAGGAACTTGTTGACGATGCCGAGCGAGAAGGCGCCGACCAGCGTGCCCCAGAGATTGCCGACACCGCCGAAGACGACGACCATGAAGCTGTCGATGATGTAGCCGCGGCCGAGATTGGGCGAGACATTGTCGATCTGGCTGAGCGCCACACCGGCGATGCCGGCAATGCCGGATCCCAGGGCAAAGGTCAGCGCATCGACCCACGGCGTCCTGATGCCCATCGAAGCGGCCATGCGGCGATTGGCGGTGACGGCGCGCATCTGCAGGCCCCAGGAGGTGCGCTTCATCACATAAAGCAGCACTGCGAACACGCCGAGCGCGAATACCAGTATCCAGAGCCGGTTCCAGGTCACCGCAAGCTGGCCGATATAGAACGAACCCGACATCCACGACGGATTGCCGACCTCCTGGTTCGTCGGCCCGAAGATGGTGCGCACGGCCTGCTGCAGGATCAGCGAGACGCCCCATGTCGCCAGCAGCGTCTCCAGCGGCCGGCCGTAGAGAAAACGGATCACGCCCCGCTCGATGACGAGGCCGACGAGCGCCGCGACCGAGAAGGCGAGCGGCAGCGCGATAACCAGCGACCAGTCGAACAGGCCGGGAAAGGAGGTTCGGATCACCTCCTGCACGACAAAGGTCGTGTAGGCGCCGAGCATCACCATTTCGCCATGCGCCATGTTGATGACGCCCATGACGCCAAAGGTGATGGCGAGGCCGATCGCCGCCAGCAGCAGCACCGATCCGAGCGAAATGCCGTACCAGATGTTCTGGCCCGCATCCCACAGCGCCAGCGTCGCATTGATGTTGGCGATCGCCGCCGTCGCCGCGTCCTTGACCGCGCCTTCGGAATTGGCCTCGACGGCGGTGAGCAGTGAGAGCGCGTTGCGATCGCCGCGCCCGCCGATCAGGGCGACCGCCGCCAGTTTGTCGGCCTCCGGCCTGTCGGACACCAGAACCGATGCGGCGCGGGCCTGTTCGAGCAGCGCTTTGACGCTCGCCACGGTCTCGCTGGCGATTGCGGCATCGAGCGGCTCGATGTTTGTCGCATCGGGCGTCCTGAACATGGTGTCGGCGGCGGCAATGCGCGCGGCCGGATCTTTTGCGCCGAGCGTCAGCGTGCCCAGCGCATCGCGGATGGCGCGGCGCAGCGTGTTGTTGACCTTGATCTTGGTGATCCCGCTTTTGGCCGCGTCACCGGATTTTTCACCGCTCAGCGGGTCGAGCAGCTCAACGCTGCCGCCAGCTGCCTTGCCGATGAAAACCAGCGAATCGGCCTTGCGGACGTAAAGATCGCCCTCGGCAAGCGCGCCAAGCGGACGTTCGACGGCAGTATCACCGGTGGCCGCCAGCTCGCGCACGACAGCTTCGGTGGCCGAGAAATTCGAGGCAGTAGCAAATTTGGCGATGATGGCGCGCAGATCCGCTTCGGCAGCGTTCGACGGCGACAGCATCCCCAGGAGGAGCAGCAGCGTCAGGCCGATCGCGCGGGTGAGGATCATCGATTTCTGCGATTCTTGAGGGTTGAAACTTCGCGTCCGGGCGAACTGGAGGAGAGGACGAGTTCGCCCGGACGCGTCGCGGTCCAGGTCGTGGAGAAATCCACGACCGTCAGACCCGGGAGGATCAGTTGGTTCCCTTGCCGCCGCATTTGCCGGTGGCGACATTAAAATTGCCGCAGGACAGAGGCGCGCGCCAATCGGAAATCAGGTCCTTCGAATCGGCCAGATAGTCGGACCACTCGTCGCCCATCACCAGGTCAGGCGTCTGCGAGACGGTCTCGAACTGGCCATCGGCCTGGATTTCGCCGATCAGCACCGGCTTGGTGATGTGATGGTTCGGCATCATCGTCGAATAGCCACCGGTCAGGTTCGGCACCGAGACGCCGATCACGGCGTCGATGACCTTGTCAGGATCGGTGGTGCCGGCCTTCTCGACCGCCTTCACCCACATGTTGAAGCCGACATAATGGGCTTCCATCGGGTCGTTGGTAGTGCGCTTGTCGCTCTTGATGAACTTGTGCCAGTCGGCGATGAACTTGGCGTTCTCGGGCGTATCGATGCTCTGAAAATAGTTCCAGGCGGCGAGATGACCGACGAGTGGCGCGGTGTCGAGACCGGCAAGCTCTTCCTCGCCGACCGAGAAGGCCATGACCGGGATGTCCTCGGCCTTGACGCCCTGGTTGCCAAGCTCCTTGTAGAACGGCACGTTGGCGTCGCCATTGACCGTCGAGACGACGGCGGTCTTCTTGCCGGCGGAGCCGAACTTCTTGATCGCCGCGACCTCGGTCTGCCAATCGGAGAAGCCGAACGGCGTGTAGTTGACCATGATGTCTTCGGCAGCGACGCCCTTGGCTTTCAGATAGGCTTCGAGGATTTTGTTGGTGGTGCGCGGATAGACGTAGTCGGTGCCTTCAAGCACCCAGCGCTTCACCGAACCGCCGTCCTCGCTCATCAGATAGTCGACAGCCGGAATTGCCTGCTGGTTCGGCGCCGCGCCGGTGTAAAACACGTTGCGCTCGCTCTCCTCGCCCTCATACTGGACGGGGTAGAACAGGATGTTGTCGAGTTCGCTGAACACCGGCAGCACCGACTTGCGCGACACCGAGGTCCAGCACCCGAACACCGCCGCGACCTTGTCCTTGGAGATCAGCTCGCGCGCCTTTTCGGCGAACAGCGGCCAGTTCGAAGCCGGATCGACGACGACCGCTTCGAGTTTCTTGCCGAGCAGGCCGCCCTTTGCATTCTGCTCTTCGATGAGCATCAGCATGGCGTCCTTCAGCGTCGTCTCCGAAATCGCCATGGTCCCCGACAGCGAGTGGAGGATACCCACCTTGATCGTGTCGTCAGCCGCCCTGGCCGGGACGCTCATCAGCAGGCCGGCCATGACCGCGCCTGCCGAAAACATTTTTGTTATTGTCGAGAAACTGCCCCGCATATTTCAAAACTCCCTGACTGGTTGATCGCATCGCGAACAGACCATGCAACGGCTGTGCCAACCGCAGGAGCAAAATCAAGCGGGTCTGGATTTCCTAGCCCTATCAGCGGGTTAATATATTAGCCGCCAAAGATAAGCGCCGCTGCCAGTGCTCTGCTTGAGAAAAACATCCCCGCTCTCGCCTAATTTTTGATCACTCGCGAATTAATGCATGAATTTTGAGCAAAAGACGGCGAACCGTTGCGGCGCTGCAGGAAAATGGGGCAAGATCGATCTTCACAAGAGCGACCGCATGACCTCCAGGATTTCTCGCATTTTCAGCACCATGCTTCTGGTTGCGGCAACCGGCAGCGCCCGCGCCGACTTCGCCGATGGCAAATTGCCGGACGGCACCTATCACTGCGAAGTCTATCTGCTTGGCATGTTCCTCAGCCTTGGCGACATCACCGTCAAGGGCAATGTCTATAGCGGCCCGGTGAGCTTCGGAACCGCCCGGCAGGGCTACAACTATCAGATGAATGCAAATGGCGAGATCACCTGGTTGGGCCCGTTGGGCGGCTACACGACCGGCGGCAACTCGATCTCGCTCACGCAAGCCACCCTGGACGGTCAAACCAGCCCGTCCTTCGACATCATCATGAAGCAGCCTGACGGCGCCTTCACCGCCTCGACCTGCACGAAGCGTTGAACAGCCGACAAGAAGAGGCGCGAAACCTTGTGAGGTTCCGCGCCAGCAGCAGTCGGGAGGCTATGGCTAAATGCTTTTGGCCGACATTTGTCCGGCAATGTACTCGGCCTGACGGATCGCCAGCGACACGATCGTCAATGTCGGATTTTCAGCCCCGCCCGTGGTGAACTGGCTGCCATCCGACACGAACAGGTTCTTGATATCGTGCGCCTGGCCATGCTTGTTGACGACGCCGTCGGCCGCCTTCTCGCTCATCCGATTGGTGCCGAGATTGTGGGTCGACGGATAGGGTGGCGTCGAGAAGGTCCGCGTCGCCCCGACCGCCTCGTAGAGCGCCGAGCCCTGCTTGTAGGCGTGGTTGCGCATCGCCGTGTCGTTGGCATGGTCGTCGAAATGGACGTCCGCCACCGGCATGCCGTGCTCGTCCTTGATATCGGCATGCAGCGTGATGCGGTTTTCCTGGCGCGGCATGTCCTCGCCGACGATCCACATGCCGGCCATGTGGTCGTAGTGGTCGAGCGCGGTGGTGAAGGAACGCCCCCAGCCGCCGGGATTGAGGAAGGCGGCCATGAACGGCAGGCCGAGCGACAGCGTCTCGAGTTCGTAGCCGCCGACGAAGCCGCGCGAGGGATCATTGCGGGCCTCATCGCGGATGATACCGGCCATGGTGGTGCCGCGATACATATGCACCGGCTTGTCGAAGATGCCGTAGACCGAGCCGGTGGTGTGGCGCATGTAGTTCTTGCCGACCTGCCCCGACGAATTGGCAAGGCCGTCGGGAAACTGGCTCGATGCCGAATTGAGCAGCAGCCGCGGGCTCTCGATCGAATTTCCGGCGACCGCGACGATGCGGGCCTTCTGTTCCCTCAGTCTGCCGTCCTTGTCGGCATAGACGACCCCGGTTACCTTGCCCGACGCATCGTGGTTGATCTTGATGGCCATGGCATTCGGCCTGACCTCGAGATGGCCGGTCGCCTCGCCCTTGGGAATTTCGCTGTAGAGCGTCGACCATTTGGCGCCCCATTTGCAGCCCTGGAAGCAGAAGCCGGTCTGCTGGCAGGCATTGCGGTCGTCGCGCGGCTCGGAATTGATTGCCATCCGGCCGGTGTGGCACTCCTTGTAGCCGAGCTTGTCGGCGCCGGCCTTCATCACCTTGAAGTTGTTGTTGCCGGGAAGGCCCGGGATGTTGCTGGTGAGCGTCACGCCTAGCTTGTCTTCGGCCTTTGCGTAGTAGGGCTCGAGCTCGCCAAGCGTGATCGGCCAGTCGAGCAGGTTCGCGCCTTCCAGTTTTCCGTAGGTCGAAAGCGTTTTGAATTCGTGCTCCTGAAAGCGCAGCGAGGCGCCTGCCCAGTGCGTGGTCGAGCCGCCGACCGCCTTGACGATCCAAGCCGGCAGGTTGGGGAAATCCTTCGCCACCCGCCAGTCGCCCGAGGTCGTGCGCTTGTCCGTCCAGGCGAGTTGGGCGAATGACTCCCACTCGTCATTGATGAAATCCTCGTATTCGTGACGGGCGCCCGCCTCCAGCATGACGACATCGACGCCCTTCTGCGCAAGTTCATTGCCGAGCGTGCCGCCGCCGGCGCCCGAGCCGATGATGACGACCACGCCGTCGTTGTTGAGATCAAATGGTGCTGCCATGGTTTCCTCCCATGATGTCTGTTGTGTGCGGTTGCGACGACGGGGCTCAGAGCCACTCGATGTCGTCGAACCCGCGCACCATGTAGCCGCCCTTGGAGTAGGATTCGCCCTCGTAGCCGAAGATCGGCCAGACCTCCTTCTGGTTGTAGAGGCCGACGACAAGCCCGCCGCGGACGGCCTGGAAGAACGGCGTGTCCTGGATATCCCTGAGCACCGCAACGCGCTGCTCCTCCCAGCCGAGACCGGTGTAGCCGTCCTTGCCCGATTTCAGGTCGAGATCGGCGATGCCCTTTTCGATAAGGTCCTTGTGGGCAGGGTCCTTGCCGGCCTGCTCATCGTGCGCCTTGACGGCGATTGCGTAATATTTGTCAGGCACTTGGTCGTGCGGGTAGATGTCGCGCGCCATCTGGATCAGGGTCGCCATGGTTTCGGGCTTGAGCGCGGATGTTTCGAGACCCCAGGCATGTTCCGGGCTGATGACGGCACTGCCTGAAATGACCAGCAGCGCGCCGACACCGCCGCGCTTCAGTAGCTCGCGGCGCGATAGAACTGGCTTCGTTTCATGGACCGGCTTGCTCTCATAAATTGTGACCAATTGTTCCTCCCTTGCTTGCTGTCTGCACCCGAAGGTGCCCTGGCTGGCGCCGCGCTGGCCGGCGCGGCCGTCGTATCTCCTATTTGAACCGGCCCCGACGCTGCAGCACCTCGATTTTGAAGCCATCGGGATCCTCGATGAAGAAGAAGCGTGCGAGTAGCGCTCCGTCGCGGTTGAACTCGACGATCTTCTTCGGGTTCAGGCCAAGCGCGCCGAGCCGGTCATGCTCGCTGTCCAGATCGGCGACCGAAACCGCGAGATGGCCGTAGCCGTCGCCGAGCGCATAAGGCTCCTGGCGGCCCTTGTTGACGGTGAGCTCGACCTCGAGCTCCGCCTCGGCATTGCTCAGATAGACGAGCGTAAAGGTTTCGAAATCGAGCCGTTCGGCGACGTCCAGTCCAAACGCTTTCCGGTAGAAGTCGACGGACCGGGCCTCGTCGAGAACCCGGATCATGGTGTGGATCGCCTTCGCCAAATGACACTCCGTGCGGTAAGCGCGATGTGCGCGTCGGCGTGATTATGCGCGGGTTGCGGCAAACGTGGTGGCAGCCGATTACCACGCGCTAATCTAACGACGGGGAAAACCGCCTAAGGACGAAAGTCCGATTGCTGTTTTCCGCTTTCCAGCTGAAGATAATTGGCCACGACAAGGCACTGCCAAAGGCGCGAATCACTGCTGATTGCGCCCAAAATCAATAAGAACGGCCAGATCAATAGGAACGGGAGGTAACGATGTGCAGGGTTTTTGCCGGGCAGGATCCGGACGGCTACCGGCAGATCAACCGGTCGATTCGTATCGACGGGCATTCGACCAGCATCCAGCTCGAGGCGACGTTCTGGGCATTGCTCGACGAGATCGCCGACAGCCAGGGCCTGACGACGCCGAAATTCATCTCGAAGCTCTATGACGAGGCCATCGAGATCAATGGCCAGATTCCCAACTTCGCCTCGATGCTGCGGACGACCTGTGCTCTCTATCTGCGCGGCCATCGGCCCGGCATCGAAGAACACACGGCGCCGAAGCGGCAGGCAGCTTAACTTTCGATCGCGACATCGAGCGCCAGGCGGGTCATATCGGTGAAGAGCGCCTGGCGTTCGGAATAATCGGTTTGCTCGCCGGTCACCACATTGTCGACGACAGTCAGCATCGACAAGGCCCTGGCGCCGAAATGCGCGGCGATGCGATAGAGCGCGCTGGTCTCCATATCCACGGCCAGCGCGCCCTGTGCCTGCGCTTCGGCGAAGCGGTCGCGCCCCCGGGGATGATAGAATATGTCGCTGCAGATGGTCAGCCCGGCCTGATGCTCGATGCCGATTTCGGCAGCCCGGGCCAGGGCTTGGGAAACCAGATCCGGATCGGGTCCGGCCTCAGCACCATAAAGCCCAAAAACCTGGCCGCTCTCGGCACTTTCACCCCGCACCGCTTGCGAGATCACTAAACTGCGCAGTTTGACTGCGGCAGTCAGGGCACCACAGGTGCCGGTGCGGATCAGTGTCCTCACGCCATGGAAGTCCAGCAATTCATGGGCGTAGATCAGGAATGACGAGACGCCGATGCCGGTGGACTGGATGCTGACGGGCTTGCCGCGAAACAGGCCGGTAAAACCGAGGGCCTGCCTTCGACGGTTGACGCAGCGCGGCGCCTCGAGAAAGGTTTCCGCCATCCATTCGGCACGCTGCGGATCGCCCGGCAACAGCACTGTTGCCGCATAATCACCCTTGCCTGCCTCGTTGTGCGGCGTCACGGCATGCTCCCCCAAAACCCGCCGTCTGTTTGGCCCCATAATCATGGCAGTCTCACGCCATTTCGCAAGTGCGAATTAGTGAGCCCTAAGATTCCAGCACGTCCTTGACGATTGTGGCCAGTTGCTTGAGCGAAAACGGCTTCGGCAGGAAACCGAAATGCGCGTCTGCCGGCAGGTTCTTGGCGAACGCGTCCTCCGCGTAGCCGGAAACAAAGACGAATTTGATGTCCGGCTGCCGCTTGCGCAATTCGCCGAGCAGCGTCGGCCCATCCATTTCCGGCATCACCACATCGGAAACGACAATGTCGATCTTGCCGCCGAGCGCCTCGAAGACTTCCAGCGCCTCGACGCCCGAGGACGCTTCGTGGACGGTGTAACCGCGCGACGTCAGCGCCCGCATGCCGCCCATGCGCACGGCATCCTCGTCCTCGACGAGCAGCACCGTGGCCGAACCTGACAGGTCCTTGGCTGCGTCGGCGACCTTTGCCGGTGCAGCCGGCGCCTCGCCGGGCTCGCCTGCCGTTCTCGCCTCAGCAATGTAGCGCGGCAGGAAGATGCGGAACACCGATCCTTTGTCGACCTCGGACTCGCAGAAGATGAAGCCGCCTGTCTGCTTGATGATGCCATAGACCATCGACAGGCCGAGGCCGGTGCCCTTGCCGACCTCCTTGGTGGTGAAGAAGGGTTCGAAAATCTTCTTGAGCACTTCGGGGGCGATGCCGCTGCCGGTGTCTTCAACTTCGACCACCACATAATCGGCAGGTGCAAGTTCGCGGTAGGGAAGGCTCTTGCTCTCCTGTGTGGTCACGTTGCGGGTGCGCACGGTGAGTTCGCCGCCGTTCGGCATCGCATCGCGCGCATTGACCGCCAGATTGACCACCACCTGCTCGAACTGCCCGATGTCGACCTTCACCGGCCACAGATCGCGGCCATGATCGACCTTCAGCTTGATGTCGTTGCCGACCAGACGGGCCAGCAGCATCCGCAGATCGGCAAGCACGTCGGTCAGGTTGAGCACCTCCGGCCGCAGCGTCTGCTTGCGCGAGAAGGCCAGAAGCTGCCGCACCAGCGAGGCCGCCCGGTTGGCATTCTGCTTGATGTTCATGATGTCGGGGAAGGACGGGTCCGACGGGCGGTGGTTGGTCAACAACAGGTCCGACGCCATGATGATGGCGGTCAGCACATTGTTGAAGTCGTGTGCGATGCCGCCGGCAAGCTGGCCGACCGCCTGCATCTTCTGGCTTTGCGCCATCTGGCCCTCGAGCGCCTTCTGCTCGGTGGTCTCGACGGCGTAGACGATGGCCGATTCTTCGGCGCCCTCGCCGGTGCCGTCGGCAACCGCGTTGACGTAGAAGCGCATGTGCCGTTCTTCATTGCCGGGCAGCAGCGTATCGATCGGTTCGATATCGGCCTGCCGTTGTCGCGCTTTTTCGAACGCCGCGGCAAAGGCGGGGCGGTCGCGCTCATGGATCACCGTGTCCAGCCGCACGCGCCGATCGACCGCGTCCCCGTCGACGACGGAGGAAAACAGCGACAGGAAAGGCGCGTTGGTGCGCAGGATGCGCCCGCGGTTGTCGACAGCCGCTATTGCCATCGGCGTCGAATTGAAGAAGCGGGTGAAGCGGATCTCCGAGGCGCGCAGATCGGCGGAAGCGTCCTCGCCTTGCGTCCGGTTGAGCACGATGGTGCGCGTCGGACCGTTGGCGCCCTCGCGGCTGGCCGAAACCCGATGCATGAAACGCACGGGCAGTGCCTCGCCCTTCACTGTCGTCAGATCGAGATCGATGACCGCATTGCGGGTGGTGCCGGGATCGGCCTTGACCGAGCGGACCAGCGCCATGCCGTCGCCGGCGACGATCTCCGCAAGCGTGACGGCACCAGGCGTGAAGCTCGTCAGGTCGATGCCCAGCCACTCCGCAAGCGTGGCGTTGATGTAGGTGACGCGGCCTTCCTGGTCGGCCGAAAAGAAGCCGGCAGGCGCATGGTCGAGATGGTCGATGGCCTCCTGCAGATCAAGGAAGAAGCGCTCCTGCTCGGCCCGTTCTTTCGAGATGTCGGCGAGTTGCCAGGCGAGCAAGGGCAGCCGCTGGCCCGGAACGCTGAATGCGCGGGCGCGGACACGATACCAGCGCGCGCCCGGCTCGGCGCCGGGTCGAATGGATTGGGCAAGGCGAAACTCACCGTCGCCGGGCTGGCCGTCGCGCAGGCCGGAGGCGAGCCGGTATATGGTCACCGAGGCCTCGGGAACATCGGACAGCAACCCTTCGACGGTCTTTAGATCCGCCGCAGAAGCCGCGCCCGTCATGTCGGCATAGGCCCGATTGGCGTAGACGACACGACCCTTGGTGTCGGTGACCAGAAGGCCTTGCGACATTGAATCGACGAAGGCCTTCGACAGCTCGTCACTCGTCGAGCGCGGTGTGATCTGCACGAAGCCGATGGCGGTGGCGAACAGGAAGCCGACACCGATCATCGCCAGCACGCCAAGCATTCCAAGCAGGAATGGATCGCCAAGACGTTCTCGGAAAAGGCCGAAAACGATCGCCGCCCCTGTCAGCACAACGATGAAGACGATGAGCCGGGTGACCGCGCCCGGTCGCGTGTTCTGGTCGACGATCGGTACCGGATAGAAATCGCCGCGCGCTTCCTTGGCCATGTGCCCCCTGCTCGTGAATTCCGGTACTTGCCCCTGCCGGTTGAATCACATTCTCAGGGTCCGGAAAAGGCCTTGGCGGCAACTGTCCGCTAAAAATGACACCCGTTCGGCGCCTGGTGCGGCGAATCCGAAATTCGCATCATTCCTGGTCCGACGCGAGCGAATTTCGGATTCATCACGCCAGCAACTTGCTGAAAATCCAGCGTCGTGGATTGAAGTGGGGACGCTGACGCCCTCAATTCGCAGGAGCTTGAAATCCACCACATGGGTGTTTCAAGCTGTTCACGAAGCGCGAAACGTAACTTGCAGTCGCGTGCCGCAACAGTCTAGTGTCGCATCTTCTTCGAAAGCTGATTTTGGGTGCACCAATGCTGCAGTGGCTGGATAGCGTGGCGGGTCCCGGTTATGCCGCGGCGATCCTGTGGACCTTTGTCGCGCTTGTCCTTGTGGTCATCGTTCTCCTCATCATCAAGCTGGTCCGCAACCTGACTTTTGGAACATTCGTTGCCGGCGGCAGGAACCGCAAGACGCGGCTGGCGGTGATGGACGCCACCGCAGTCGACAGTCACCGCCGGTTGGTGCTGGTGCGCCGCGACGATATCGAGCACCTGCTGCTGATCGGCGGTCCGACCGACGTCGTCGTCGAACGCGACATCAGGCTGTCGGCGCTGCGCCGTCCTGCACTGACCGGAGATGGCGGCGGCCATCAGCCGGCACCGCCGCCGCGCGCGCCGCAACCGGCTCCCGCGCCAGTGAGGCAAGCACCGTCTCCGCAGCCGGCAAGCACGGCCCCAACGCCTGGCCGGCCGCAGCAGCCCGCACCGGCGCCGAGGCCAGCAGCGCAAAGCCCTCAATCGGCGACCATCACGCCGCTGCCCGCCTACACCAATGCTGTTCGGTACGCGCCATCGCCGGCAAGACAGGATTCCCCGGCAAAGCCGGATTCCCCGGCAAAAGAGGATTCCATCGACGATACGCTGATGAGGGAGCTCGAGGTCCCGTTTGATGACCCGCACCCCGCCAAGCCGGAGAGCAAGCCGGCGGCGAAAGCGCCGTCGTCTCTCGATGACGAGATGACGAAGCTTCTCGGCGAGTTGTCCAGCCAGAAGAGATAACCGGCCAACAGCCAACAAAAAAATGGCCGGAGACCGGCCATGACAAATTCGCTATTGGCTGCGTTTTAGACGCTTCGCCCGTGCTTCAGTCGTCGCGGTAGACCTTCTCGCGGCGTTCGTGGCGCTCCTGCGCCTCGATCGACAGGGTCGCGATCGGACGCGCATCGAGCCGCTTCAGCGCGATCGGCTCGCCGGTTTCCTCACAATAACCGTAAGTGCCTTCATCGATGCGCTGAAGCGCAGAATCGATCTTTGAAATGAGTTTCCGCTGGCGATCGCGGGCACGAAGTTCGATGGCGCGGTCGGTTTCCGATGAGGCGCGATCGGCGAGATCGGGGTGGTTGGCGTTTTCCTGCTGCAGGATTTCGAGAGTTTCGCGCGCTTCGCGCAGTATGTCATTCTTCCAGGTGACGAGCTTCAGGCGAAAGTAGGATTTCTGCCGCTCGTTCATGAACGGCTCGTCCTCGGAGGGTACGTAATCGGCGGCAACGATGTCGTTCATTCGACTCACCCAGACAGCCCCAAATTTGGCGCCTATATATTCACGGACCGAATGCTGCACAAGCGCAATCGACGACTGATTCACGCAATTGTTAATCTCGGCCAATACGCCATGGGCTGCATCATTCGCATGAAGGGCGCGACCGAATTCGCGTATGATTCGTTAGGTTTGTAGGGCGCCGGCCATTGTGCGCAAGGCGTTTCTCATGACTAATCCCGCAGCGCCTTTTGACGAGTTTCGGTGTTTGGCACAAGCGAGGGACGGGTGAGCAAGCTTTATCTGCTGAGGCATGCGAAGGCCGGATGGGCCCTGCCGGGCATGCGCGATTTCGATCGTCCACTCGACGCATCCGGCGTCGCCGACGCCGAAACGATGGGTGCGGTCATGCGGGCCTGCAACTACATTCCGGACCTGACCCTTTGCTCGAATGCAAAGCGAGCCCGCCAAACGCTTGAGGGGCTTGCCGGTCACACCGATACGGGCCGGGTTCTGTTCCTGGAGACGCTCTACAGCGAGGATGCCGCCGGTTATCTCAACCTCATCCGTGGCAATGGCGGGCCAGGCTCGCTGCTGGTCGTCGGCCACAATCCGATGACGGAAGATCTCACTATCGCGCTTTCGGGCGATGGCGAGGAGGTCGCCAGGGGAATGCTGAACCACGGCTTCCCGACCTCCGGCCTCGCGGTCGTGCGTTTTCCAGGCAGTCTTGCCAACGCCGCGCAAGGCACCGGCTATCTTGAAGCCTTCCTGTCGCCGGCCGAGATCTGACGCCATTTCAAACGTAGCGTGGTGGATTTGAAGTTCCTGCCACTTCAATGGCATCAGCGTTCAGGAACTTCAAATCCAAAACCACGCTAGAAACGATGGTTTGCCAGTGTGACTTAGAAACCGAAATTCGCTCACTGCGATGCTCCAAGGTACTGCGAATTTCGGATTCGCCACACTAGCCGGCAGCGCCTATATCGGGGCGGACCGAAGCCCCGAGAGACCGCATTTTGGCATCATCGCTGACCACTTTCACCGACGAGGCGAAGATTGCCCTGGATACGCTGTCGGGGCGCGCTACCGGGCTTTTTTCGCCATCGCTGCGGCTGGGTGTTACCGGCCTCTCCCGCGCCGGCAAGACGGTGTTCATCTCAGCCTTTGTCCACAATCTGATCCATGGCGGGCGGTTGCCGCTGTTCGAGGCGCAGAAATCGGGGCGTATCGCCCGTGCCTTCCTCGAAGAGCAACCCGATGACGCCGTGCCGCGATTCCAGTACGAGGACCACATCGCGGCCCTGGTCAACGACCGCCTGTGGCCGGATTCGACACGTGCCATTTCCGAGCTGAGGCTTACCATCGAATATGAATCGGCCTCCGGCTGGAGCCGCATGTTCTCATCAGGCAGATTGTCGGTCGATATCGTCGACTACCCTGGGGAATGGCTGCTTGACCTGCCGCTGCTCGGCAAATCCTACACCGATTTCTCACGCGAAGCCTTTGACATGGCCGTGCTGCCGGTGCGCGCCGACCTTTCGCAGGAATGGCGCGCGCTCTCCGCCGCAATCGACCCGAATGCCGACGCCGATGAGATGACGGCGCGACGCCTCGCCGAGAGCTTCGCCGCATATCTCAAGGCATGCAAGCTCGACGAGCGGGCGCTTTCGACCCTGCCACCCGGCCGTTTCCTGATGCCCGGCGACCTTGAGGGCTCACCGGCGCTGACCTTCGCGCCGCTGCCGGGCCTGAGCGAGCGGCGGGCGCGGCCCGGGTCGCTTCAGGCGATGATGGAGCGGCGCTATGAGGCCTACAGGACGCACGTCGTAAAGCCGTTCTTCCGGGAGCACATCACGCGCCTCGACCGTCAGATCGTTGTGATAGACGCCTTGCAGGCCTTGAATGCGGGACCCGGCGCAATGGCCGATCTCGAACGTGCGGTGACCGAAATCCTTGCCTGCTTCCGCCCCGGCCGCGGCAATTTCCTGACCGACTTCTTTTCAAGGCGCATCGACCGCATATTGGTGGCGGCGACAAAGGCGGACCATCTGCATCACGAAAGCCATGACCGGCTGCAGGCGATCGTGCGGCGGCTCGCCGACCGCGCCGTGGCGCGCGCGAATTTCACCGGCGCCGATGTCGACGTGGTCGCCCTGGCGGCGATGCGAGCGACCCGGGAAGGCACGGTCAAGCAAGGCCGGGAAACGCTGCCGGTCATCATCGGCACACCGTTGAAAGGTGAAAAGATCAACGGCGAAACATTTGATGGAAGAACAGAAACAGCCATATTTCCCGGTGACTTGCCGGAGAAAATTGATGCAGTGTTCGATGTCTCCGGACCAGAGCGTCAGCAGAACCCGAGCCATCGGCAGAGCCCAGGCCATCGGCAGGGCAATGAGGATCCGGCGATCCGCTTCGTGCGCTTTCGCCCGCCAAAACTCGAACGCACTGCCGAAGGCGTCACGCTGTCGCTGCCGCATATCAGGCTCGACCGCGCCCTGCAGTTCCTGATCGGAGATCACCTGGCATGACCGCGCCCCGCAAGCCGGCGGCATTTCGCATCGAGCCGGAAGCCCCGCCAAAGCAACAGGCGGCCTTGCGACAGCCCGACGCCGCTGCGGCCAGAAAACCACGCACCGTGAACGCTGACCTTGCCGTCGTCACGCCGGCGGAAATCGACGTTTTCGACGAGCCGGACATCATCGCCGCCGAACCGCCGCCGGCGACCGCGCCGAGGCAGCGCTCGATATCAGGCAGCCTGTTTTTCGGAGCATTGGGCGTTCTGGTTTCGCTGGCCCTCGGCCTTTGGACCGACCAGCTGATTCGCGATCTGTTCGCGCGGGCCGAATGGCTGGGCTGGCTGGCCGCCGGCATGGCCGTGATCGCGCTGCTCGCGCTTCTGGTCATCCTTGCCCGCGAGTTCCTGGCGATCGCCCGCCTCGCCGAGGTCGAAAAGCTGCAGAAGCGGGCGCTAGACGCCATCGCCCGCGACGATCCGAAAGCCGCTCGCGCCGTGGTCGACGAATTGTCGGCCTTTGTCGCGGCCAAGCCCGAAACCGCGGCCGGCAGACGCGCCCTGGCAGACTTGCGCGACGAGATCATCGACGGTGGCAATCTGGTGCGCCTGGCCGAGACCGAAATCCTCGGCCCCCTCGATGCGCGCGCCAAGGTGATGATCCTCGAAGCGGCAAAGCGTGTGTCGCTGGTGACGGCGGTCAGCCCTCGCGCTCTGGTCGACGTCGCCTATGTCGTGTTCGAAGCCGGCCGGCTGATTCGCCGCCTGTCGGAGCTTTATGGCGGCCGGCCGGGCACGCTGGGGTTCTTCCGGCTGGCGCGCAGCGTTCTCGCCCATCTGGCGGTGACCGGCTCGATTGCCGTCGGCGACAGTTTCGTGCAGCAGATCGTCGGCCATGGCCTTGCCGCCCGGCTCTCGGCAAAACTTGGCGAAGGCGTCGTCAACGGCATGATGACGGCGCGCATCGGCATTGCTGCGATGGAGACCGCAAGGCCCCTGCCCTTCAGCGCCGCGAGGCGGCCCGGCATGGGCGATTTCCTGTCCGCGCTGACATCATTTGCAACCAAAAAGCAGAAGGAAACATCCGCTTCCGACACCTGACGACCGTCTCCGACGCGGCACGTCCTAATGCATGTCGCGCCAAAGTGTGCAGCGGTTTTGCGATAACGACATGCATGGAAACAACAACCTAAAGCGCGTCGCATCAGGGCGGCCGAACGCGACGCGCTTTAGTGGCGCGCAAAGGGATGCTGCAGCACGTTTGTTCTGCCCATGATCCGAGCGCAAACCACGTCCGATTTTCGGGTCCATGCGCAAGCGGTGACGAAGCATTAACCAATCTTGTTCATGGTCGGACGGGTTCTCAAACCAGTCTCTTTGTTGCCGGGTGTCGTCGATGAAAAGCGTGATCTTGTCTAGCGTCCTGCCCATGGCAGTCGTGGTTTCAACAACCGCCGGCATGGCCGAAAAGACCTTTGCGGCAGAACGGGACAAGAAGTTCTTTCAATCGGTGAAAGGCGAATGGGTCGGCCCGGGGGAAATCGTCGCCGGCAAATACAAAGGCACGAAATTCACCTGCAATTTCACCGGTTCGACGCCGGACGGCAAGATCGGCATGTCGCTCGACGGCGGTTGCCGGGTCGGCATGTTCACCCAGCAGATGTCGGCGACGATCCAGCACAAGGGCCGCGAGGGCTACAAGGGCAGCTTCATGGGCGGTGCCGCCGGTTCCGGGCTCGACATCATCGGCGGCAACGTGGTCAGCGCCAACAAGGTCGTCTTCACCATCAACCGTAACCAGTTGCGCGGCGTCATGCAGGCTCTTGTCCCCAACGACAATTCGATGACAGTGACGGTTGCGGTGCGCGTCGACCAGCAGTTGGTGCCGGTCATCGGCATGAAGCTGAAGCGTGTCGATACGCTCGAAGTCGGCTCCATCGCGCCGTGAGTAGTGAATGGTGAATGGTGAATGGTGAATGGTGAATGGTGATAGGTGAATGGGATTAGATATCACTTCAGACTACTACTGACTATTCACTATTCACTATTCACTAATTCATATTCACCAAAAAAGCGGCAGCCCCGGCCACCTGAGCGCGCCTGCAACACTGCTGCACCAGTCTCGGATTCGGACTGTTCGATCTCAGCCGAAGCCCCTATCTTGGCGGCTCGATGCCGCAGCACGTGCAGCGGTCCCTAGAGAGAATGGAACGGCAGGCATGGCGGCAGAAGCAGCGGGCAGCGATCTGATCCACGTCGTGGCGCTGCTCGCCGCAGGTGTTGTCGCCGTGCCGATCTTCAAGCGCATCGGGCTTGGCTCCATCCTCGGCTATCTGGCGGCCGGCGTGGTCATCGGCCCGTTCGGCATCGGCATCTTTTCCGAATCGGAAGCCATTCTTCACGTCGCCGAGCTCGGCGTCGTCATGTTCCTGTTCATCATCGGGCTGGAGATGCAGCCGTCACGGCTGTGGGGCCTCAGGCGAGAGATCTTTGGCCTTGGCGCATTGCAGGTCGGCGTGTGCGCGCTGTTGCTGACCGGGGTCGGACTGGCGGGAGGTTTTCCGGTCTCGCAATCCTTCGTCGCCGGCGCCGGTTTCGTGCTGACCTCGACGGCGATCGTCATGCAGCTTCTGGAGGAACGCGGTGAGATGGCCGCGCCCAAAGGCCAGCGCATCGTCTCCATCCTGCTGCTCGAAGACCTGGCGATCGTGCCGCTGCTGGCGCTGATCGCTTTCCTGGCACCGGGCGGCGCCGATATGAGCTTGACGCAGCGGCTGACGGAGGTGGGCATCGGTCTTGCCGCCATCGTCGGGCTGGTGCTGGCCGGGCGTTACCTGCTCAATCCGTTCTTCCGCATCCTGGCGGATGCCCGCGCCCGCGAAGTGATGACCGCCGCCGCCCTTCTGGTCGTTCTGGGGTCGGCGCTTGCCATGCAGCTCAGCGGCCTGTCGATGGCGATGGGCGCTTTCCTGGCCGGCGTGCTGTTGTCGGAATCCACCTTCCGCCATCAGCTCGAGGCCGACATCGAACCCTTCCGCGGTGTGCTGCTCGGGCTGTTCTTCCTCGCTGTCGGCATGTCGCTCGACCTGCACGTGGTTGCCCAGAGCTGGCGGCTTGTCGCCATCTACGTCGTCGCCTACATGGTGATAAAGGCGATCGGCATCTATCTCGTCGCCCGCATCCTCAAGACCGGCCACCGGGAGGCGCTCGAGCGCGCCGTCTTCATGGCGCAAGGCGGCGAATTCGCCTTCGTTCTCTATTCCGCCGCGGCGGCGGTCGGCATCATCGACAGCCAGGCTAACGCGACGCTGACGGCGATCGTCATCATCTCCATGGTGCTGACGCCGCTGGCCATTCTGGCATTGCGGTATCTGACGCCACGCGACGAGCAGTCGCTCGAAGGCGTCGACATGGCCGATGGCCTGACCGGCAGCGTGCTGATCATCGGCTTCGGCCGCTTCGGCCAAATCGCCAGCCAGCCGCTGCTGCTGCGCGGGATCGACGTCTCGATCATCGACAATGAGGTCGAGATGATCCAGGCGGCGGCCGATTTCGGTTTCAAGGTCTATTATGGCGACGGCACGCGGCTGGACATTCTGCGTGCCGCCGGCGCCGGCCGCGCGCGCGCCGTGTTGATCTGCGTCGACAAGCCCGATGTCGCCGTCCGCATCGCAAAGCTGATCAAGGCGGAGTTTCCCCTGCTCACCGTGCTGGCACGCGCTTTCGACCGCGGAACCGCACTGCAGTTGATACGTGCCGACGTCGATTTCCAGATTCGCGAAACCTTCGAATCAGCGCTTGTCTTCGGCGGCTCCACGCTGGAAGCACTGGGCGTCGACCCCGAGGAAGTCGCCGAGGTGATCGAGGACGTCCGCCACCGCGATTCCGCCCGTTTCGAGTTGCAGCTCGCCGAAGGGGTTCGCGCCGGAGCGCGCTTCCTCAAGGGCAATATCGGCACACCCATTCCGACACCGCTCAGCCAGCCGCGCCGCTCCGGTCAGGCGCTCAATGAAGAAACCGCCGGCGTTCTGCACAAATCCGAGCCTGCCGACTAAACATTGGAGAGCAAACAGATGATCGAACTGGACGAGCGCGCGCTCTCCGTCACCAAATTCTGGCGTGACGCCGGGAAAGATACATGGTTCGAGAAGAATGACGCCTTCGACGCGGAGTTCCGCAACTGGTTCCTTGAGCTGCATTACGCTGCCGCGCGGCGTGAATGCGACGGATGGTCGGAGCATGCCGAAGGCTCACTGGCGCTGATGATCCTGCTCGACCAGTTCCCGCGAAACTGCTTTCGCGGCACCGGCCATATGTATGCCACCGACCCGCTGGCAAGGCATTTTGCCGAAAAGGCGATCGCCGCCGGCCAGGATCTGGCGCTCGACGAAGAGCTTCGCGTCTTCCTCTATTTGCCTTATGAGCATTCGGAGCATCTCGCCGACCAGCTCAAATCGGTGGACCTCACCACCGCCAAAGCCCAATCCTATCTGAAGTATGCCGTCGAGCACCTGGAGATCATTCAGCGCTTCGGCCGCTTTCCGCATCGAAACAGGATGCTTGGCCGAGAGACGACGCCGGAAGAACAGGTGTTCCTCGACGGCGGCGGGTTTTCCGGCTGAGCTCAGTGCATCGGAGCCAAAAGTGGGTAGAGGTTTTGGTTCGATGCTTTAGGTCAGCCACCAATCCCGGCCGGACGACAATTGCTGGATGCCGGCGCTGTCGAGAGCGGCAAGCCGCTCCGCCGCGCTTCTGCCGTCGACGGTGAGGTCAGGCGCGATCTCGGCCAGCGGCGCCAGAACGAAGGCGCGCTCCAGCATGCGCGGATGCGGCACTTCCAGCCCGGTTTCGTGGATGATCCGATCGCCGAACACCAGAATGTCGATGTCGATCAGCCGTGGACCCCAGCGCTCCTCGCGCACCCGCTTCAGCCTGCGCTCGACGTCGAGACAGAGATCGAGCAATGCATGTGGCGCGAGCACGGTCGAAATTTCGGCGGCCGCATTGAGAAAATCCGGCTGGTCGAGCTTGCCCCAGGGCGGCGTGCGGTAAAGCGAGGAGACGACAACGACGCGCGTGTTCCCGTCGGCGTCCAGCATGCGCAGCGCCGCGCCCATCGACTTTGCCGGGTCGCCGAGATTGCCGCCAAGGCTGAGGTAGACCGTGTTATTGGGGCCAGGCAACGGTCACCTCGACATGATCGAGCACGCCGGGCACCGGCGCGTTCGGCTTGCGCACAGTGATCTCGGCCCTTTTTATCTGGGGAAAGCGGGCTGTCAGCGCCCGGGCCACCTCCAGCGCCAGCGCTTCTATCAGAAAACGCCTCTCCCCGGTGATGATCTTTTCGATCACCCCGAAGGCAACGCCATAGTGGACGGTATCCTCGATGGAGTCATCGACCAGCGCGCGGCCGGGTTCGACGGTGAGCGCAGCGTCGACATAGAATCGCTGGCCGAGCGTCTCCTCCTCATCCAGCACGCCGTGCCGAGCGAAGAAGGCGCAATTTTTCATGCGGATGACATACATCGCTCAGCGTCCTGCTCGATTGGAGCGATGCGCGTCCGCTTGGGCGCACAGACTACGCTTTTGGGCTTTTAATCTACGCATCCTGCTGGAATCGATTTCAATTTGCGAGCTATGCGGCGGTTTCACGCGCCAGCATAGCATCCGCAAGCGCCAGCGCATCCACATTGATTGCGACATCGTGGACGCGAAAAAGCCGCGCGCCCTTAAGCCTCAGTATGACGCTCGTCGCCGCTGTTCCGGCGTCTCTGGCCGAGGCGTCGCGGCCGGTGACGGCGCCGATAAAGCGCTTTCGCGATGTACCGGCCATCAGCGGAAAGCCCAAGGCATCGAGCTCGGAAAACCGTGCCATCAGGTCGAGATTTTCCTCCGCGGTTTCCTTGGCGAAGCCAAAGCCCGGATCGAGCACGATCTGGTCGTCGGCAACGCCGCTTCGCCGGGCGATTTCCAGGGACTTCCCGAGGAAGAAAAACTGATCCTCGATCACGTCGGGCAGTTTTTGCCTGTCACGCCCGGTGTGCATGATGACAAGGCCGGCGCCGGTTTCGGCCGCGACCCGCGCGATGCCTGGTTCGCGTTGCAGGCCCCAGACGTCGTTGAGGATGTGGGCGCCGGCGGCGACGGCAAGCCGGGCGGTGTCCTCACGATAGGTGTCGACCGAAATCAGCGCCTCGCCGAGCCCGGCGAGCGCCTCGATGACAGGCAGCACGCGGGCCTGCTCTTCCTCGATGGCTACCGGAGATGCGCCGGGGCGTGTCGATTCCCCGCCGACGTCAATGACGGAGGCCCCCTCTTCCACCATCCGGCGCGCCTGGGCGATCGCCTGTTCGGGCGCGACGAACAGTCCGCCGTCAGAAAAACTGTCCGGCGTGACATTGAGAATACCGACGATCACCGCCTTGCCGCCAAGGTCGAGATGGCGCCCATGCGCCAACTGCCATCGCCCTGTCGTCATTGTCGATAAACCATGTGTGATCCACCAAAGATCAATTCCGTTGCGTCGGCAACGGCCGTAGCGCAAGGTAGGCAAAGAGGCAACATGATGAAACGATCCCTGCTTTGCGCCCTGATGCTTGCTTGTTCCGCCTTGCCGGCGGGCACGGCGAATTTGGTGAAGACATACAGCTATTTCAGCATCGGCGGCAGAACGCTCGATGATATCGGATCCCAGCTTACGAAACTTGGACCTCGGGTGAAGAGCACCGGGATGCGGCATCCAGGCGCCACGCAGATGGCGTTCACCACCCGCGTCAGCTATGCGGAAAGATCGAACTCCTGCGCGATTGCCGACGCCAATGTCACCGTCAAGGTCAAGGTGATCCTTCCCGACTGGCGCCGCCCGCGCAAGGCTGATGCCGGCGTAAGGCTGTTTTGGGATACATTGTCCGCCGACATCAAGCGTCATGAGGATCGCCATGTCGAGATCGCCAAGAACCATGCCGGCGAACTCGAGGATGCGCTGAAGGCGACCCACCCGCGCAAGACGTGCCAGGAGGCCAAAGCCAAGGCAGCGGAGATCTCCGCCGCTATTCTTGCCAAGCACGACCGCGCTCAGATGCAGTTCGATCGCGTCGAAACCATCAATTTCGAAAGCCGCATCCTGCGGCTGCTGCGTTATCGCATGAAGCGCATCGAAAACGGCCAGCTGCCGGGTTAGCTAGCTTCGGCCAGACGGTAAGGGCGATTCTCGTCGAGTAAGAGACTCAGCCGGCGACGCCGAGCTTCTTCTGCAGGCTGGTCGACGACGTCGTATACTGGAATACGATGCGCTCGCCGGGGCTGACGATACGCTTGGCCGCCTGCGCCATCAGCGCGACCTCATGGAAGCCCGACAGGATCAGCTTCAGCTTGCCGGGATACCAGTTGATGTCGCCGACGGCGAAGATGCCCGGTACCGACGTCTGGAATTTCTCGGTGTCGACCGGGATCAGGTTCTCATGAAGATTGAGCCCCCACTCGGCGATCGGTCCGAGCTTCATGGTCAGGCCGAAGAACGGCAGCAACCGAGTGCACGGCACCTCGCTGTCACCATCGGGACCCTTGATGGTCGCCGCCGAGAGATGGCCGTCCGTGCCGGTCAGCCCGGTCACCTGCCCGACCTGGAAATCCAGTTCCTTCATCTCCTGCATGGCGTACATCTTGTTGACGCTGTCGGGCGCCGCGCGGAACTCCGGCCGCCGGTGGACAAGTGTCACGCTCTTGGCCACCGGCTGCAGGTTCAGCGTCCAGTCGAGCGCCGAATCGCCGCCGCCGACGATAACCAGGTCGTGGCCGCGGAATTCCTCCATCCGGCGCACCGAGTAGAAGACGCTCTTGCCCTCATAAAGCTCGATGCCCGGAATTGGCGGCCGCTTCGGCTGGAAAGAGCCGCCGCCGGCGGCGATAACCACAATCTTGGCTTCAAACACCTCGTTCTCGTCGGTGATGACGCGAAAGCTGCCGTCCTCGAGCTTTTCGAGGCTCGAGACCATGCGGTTAAAGGTGAAGTCGGGCTTGAACGGCGCGATCTGCTCAAGCAGTCTGTCGACCAGGCCCTGGGCCGAGATCGATGGCCAGCCGGGAATGTCGTAGATCGGCTTTTCCGGATAGAGTTCGGCGCATTGCCCGCCGGGCCGATCGAGTATGTCGATCAGATGGCATGTCATGTCGAAGAGGCCGAGCTCGAACACGGCGAACAGGCCGACAGGCCCTGCCCCGACAATCAATACGTCCGTCCTGATGATATCGGTCATGAATGCGCCTTCGATGCGCATGACCCCGAAAATCGGAATCGATTCTCGCCGGGGATCCTGCGCCAAATCACCGTGCTACAGCGTGCTTTGCGTGGTCCAGGGAACGTGCGGCGCTGTAGAGAACGGCGCGACACTGCATGACCGTTGGCCCGCTGCCAAGCCGGCGCCGGAAAAATCGGCTATATCCCCCGCTTAAGCCTCCACGCTTCAGCCCTGGCGGGCGGGCACGCGCACAACCAGGCCGTCGAGAGCGTCGCGCACCTTGATCTGACAGGAGAGCCGTGAGTTCGGCTGGACGTCGTAGGCGAAGTCCAGCATGTCCTCTTCCATCGCTTCCGGCTCGCCGACCTCGGCCGTCCACGCCTCATCGACATAGACATGGCAAGTCGCGCAGGCGCAAGCGCCGCCGCATTCGGCCTCGATCCCCGGCACCGCGTTGCGGATCGCGTTCTCCATGACGGTCGAGCCGTTTTCGGCATCCACGTCAAAATGTGTGCCATCATGGGCGATGAAGGTCAGCTTGGTCATTTGTCACCTGAAGGGAGTCCCAGCCGAGATAATCACTCCCGCAGACAAGTCAACTGCGGCGCGAAAGCGTCGCTCTATGCCGTTTTTTTCGGAAACGGGTTTAACGGCTGATGGCGGCGACGAAATCGCGGACTTCTTCGATCAGGGAGCCAAGCCGCTTGAGGGTATTGGTATCTTCAGGTTGAAGTTCGATCGCGCCGGCGCAATCGGCAACAGCGAAGGCCCCGACGCCGCGCGCCGAGCCTTTCAGCCCGTGCGCCAGGAGCAGTCTTTGCTTCACATCGGCGTCGACGATCCTGTCGCGAACCGACAATGCCTGCTGCACGAACAGCGCCAGCACCTCCTGTTCGAGGCTGCGGTCGCCCATCGTCTGGCGCGCCAGATGCGCCAGGTCCACGGGCCGCGACCCGGCCGTTCCCGACACATCGCCGCCGGGCATCGAGAAGGCAATGCCGTTTTCGCCACGCATGACTCTGCAACTCCGTTCTTCCAGCCGCCAAAAATAGGCAGCCGCCAAAAAATAGGCCCATCCTGTGGACGACGGGTTAATGATTGGCCCGGAAAAATGTTGCGATAGCGGCGCCGGAATCACAGTTCTGTTAACCTTATATTTAAAGTTTTACGTATCGCACCGAATGCATGTTTTCTTTACCCCGGTGTGTCATTACGATACGAAAGGTCCATTTTCAGCCTCTTGCGTGGGACACGAAAAGCAAAATCAACAAGTCCCGCGGCAGCTTGTACAGGGTAGCGAAGGCATGGCGAAGAAAACAACGACGACAAGAACGCTCGACAACGACGTAGCCAGGGAACTCGAAAAAGCACTTGAAATCGATCTGAACGGTGATGCTGGCGGCGACCTCGACATCGCCGCGTCGATGGAGGATCTGGAAGCGCAGATATCGCAGGCCGCCGACGAGTTGGCACGCGAGGGCCGTGACCAGGATGCCGAGGCTGTCGCCAACCAGAACCAGGATGCCGAGCCTGTCGCCAACCAGAATCAGAATGCCGAGCCTGTCGTCAACCAGAGCCAGAATGCCGAGCTTGCCGCCAATCAGGACCAGAACGCCCAGGACCAGAGAGAAGCGGCAAACGCCAGGCCGGCTGAACCGCGCCCTGCTGAGCTGCGCCCCGTTGAAACGCGCCCTTTTGAGACGCACCCTGTTGAAACGCGCCCCGTTGAAACGCGCAATGGCACGCAGTCGGCCGGCTTCACGCCGGCCAACGATCCTCGTCAAAAAGATTACAAGACGCTGCTGCACACCCTCAATCGGCGTGCCTCGAACACGATCTACTGGGTCGTGGCGCTCGTTTCGCTCGCCTGGGTCGCGGGCGCCGGTGCATTGGCAAACCTGCTGTTTGGCCCAGGCATTTGGCAAATCCGCACGCCCGGCCAGTTTTTCGCCCGTCCCGAACTGATTGGCCTGGCAATCGCTGCGATCCTGCCCGTCCTCCTGTTCTGGGCGTTTGCAGCCATGATCCGCCGCGCGCAGGAGATGCGCATCGCCGCTCAGTCGATGACGGAAGTGGCTTTCCGCCTGACCGAGCCGGAGCAAATCGCCCAGGATCGCGTCATGATGATCGGGCAAGCCGTGCGCCGCGAGGTTGCGGCCATGGGTGAAGGCATCGAGCGCACGCTTGCACGTGCCGTCGAGCTCGAAACCCTGGTCCACAGCGAGGTCAACCAGATCGAGCGCTCCTATTCGGAGAATGAATCCCGCATCCGCTCGCTTGTCGATGGGCTGGGCAGCGAGCGCGAAGCGGTGGTCGGCCACGCCGAACGCGTGCGCGCCTCGATCACCGGCGCGCATGAGACGCTGAAGGATGAAATCGGGGCTGCCAGCGACATTATTCGCGACAGCATCCTCAACGCCTCGACCAACCTGTCGATGACCATCACCAATTCCGGCGACACGCTGATCGACAGGATCAACCAAAGCTCGCTGTCGATCTTCGATTCGGTGGAAGGCCGGCTCGAATCCATCACTGACCGGCTGTCGACCTCCGGCGAAGCCTTTGCCAGCCTTCTCGACACACGCATTGCCAAGCTGACGGAGACGACCGACGGCCTCACCCGGTCGCTGACCGATCTGCTCGACGATCGGACCTCCGGCATGGTGTCGCTGCTCGGCGGCGCCGCACGCACGCTCAACTCCGAATTTGAAGCCAGCCTTGACGGCATCGAGCGGACGCTGGCCGAACGCGGCCAGGGGCTGATCAGCGAGTTCCAGACCCGCGCCGAAGCGCTGGACACCGGCACCCAAAAGCTCAACGCCGCGCTGGAGGCCCGCGCACGCCAGATCAACGAGACGCTGGTCGAGCGCGCGCGCGAAATCGCCCATACCTTCCAGGAGAGCAAGGAGACGCTTTCGGCGATGATCGATCAGGGCAAGACCCAGATCGGCGCCGACATGGCCGACATCGTTTCGTCGACCTCGTCGATGCTCGAAGCACGCGCCGGCGATTTCGCCGGCCGCATGGAAGCGGCCCGTCATGTGGTGTCGCGCGCCTTCGACGCCGACATCCAGCGGCTTGCCGATGCCCGCGTCGGCATCGAGGAGGCTGTCGAGAACCACAGCCGCAAGCTTTCCGAAAGCCGCGAACACATGACGGCGGCCATGCAGGCCGATCTGGAGAAATTCGCCGAAAGCCGCGCCGGCATCGACGCGGCTGTCACCGACCAGGTGCAAAAGCTTGGCGAAGGCCGCAACCTGATCTCGCGCGCCCTGGAGGAGGATCTGCGCAAGGTCAACGAGTCGCGCGCCGCCATCGATGCGTCGCTCGGCAGCCATCTCGAACGGCTCGAAGAGGGCCGCAACAGGCTTTCGCAGGCCTTGAACGAAGACTCCGGAAAACTTGTGCAAGCCCGCACGATCATTGACGAAATGGTTGCCGGCCATGTTGGGAAGCTCGCCGAAGGCCGCAGCATCCTTTCACGCGCTCTCGATGCCGATCTCGGCAAGCTGGCCGACAGTCGCGCCAGCATCGACGGCCTGGTCGCTGGCCAGGTCGAGAAGATCGCCGAAGGTCGTGCCTTGCTCGCCAAGGCGTTGGAAACCGACATTGTCGGCATCAAAGGTCTCATCGAGACCCATTCCGCCAAACTGGCGGAAGACCGCAGCGAGCTTTCGCGTTCGCTCCAAGACGATCTGTCGGGTATCCGAGGCCTGATCGAGGACCATTCGGGCAGGCTCGCCGACGATCGCAGCCTGCTTTCGCAAACGCTCGAGGCAGACCTTGCCAAATTGGCGGAAAGCCGGTCGAGCATCGATGGGCTGGTCGCCGGTCAGGTCGAGAAGCTGGCCGAAGGCCGCAACATCCTCAAGCGCGCGCTCGAATCCGATCTCAACACGATCAAGGAGGTCATATCAGGCCAGTCGGAAAAGCTGGCGGAAGACCGTGGTCAGCTCTCGAAGGCGTTGGAAACCGACCTGCAGAGCGTGAATGGCCTTATCTCCGATCACATGAACCGGCTCTCCGAGGACCGTTCAATCCTGTCGAGGGCGCTCGAAGACGATCTCGCCAAGCTGGCCGAAAGCCGGTCCAGCATCGATGGGCTGGTCACCGGGCAGGTCGAGAAACTGGCCGAAGGTCGCGACATTCTCAAGCGCGCGCTCGAATCCGATCTCAACACGATCAAAAGCGTTCTATCAGACCAGTCCGAAAAGCTGGCGGAAGATCGTGGTCAACTGGCGCGAGCGTTGGAAACCGACCTGCAGGGCGTGAATGGCCTTATCTCCGATCATATGAACAGGCTCGCCGAGGACCGTTCAATCCTGTCGAAGGCGCTCGAAGACGATCTCGCCAAGCTGGCCGAAAGCCGGTCGAGCATCGACGGGCTGGTTGCCGGCCAGGTCGAGAAACTGGCCGAGGGTCGCGACATCCTCAAGCGCGCGCTCGAATCCGATCTCAACACGATCAAGGAGGTCCTATCAGGCCAGTCGGAAAAGCTGGCGGAAGACCGTGATAATCTCTCGAAGGCGTTGGAAACCGACCTGCAGAGCGTGAACGGCCTTATCTCCGATCACATGAACAGGCTCGCCGCAGATCGCTCGACCCTGTCCCAGGCGCTCGAAGACGATCTCGCCAAATTGGCGGAAAGCCGGTCGAGCATCGATGGGCTGGTCACCGGGCAGGTCGAGAAACTGGCCGAGGGTCGCGACATTCTCAAGCGCGCGCTCGAATCCGATCTCAACACGATCAAAAGCGTTATATCGGACCAGTCGGAAAAGCTTGTGGAAGACCGCTCGATCCTGTCGAAGGCGCTCGAGGACGATCTCGCCAAGCTGGCGGAAAGCCGGTCGAGCATCGACGGGCTGGTTGCCGGCCAGGTCGAGAAACTGGCCGAAGGCCGCGACATCCTCAAGCGCGCGCTCGAATCCGATCTCAACACGATCAAGGACGTCATTTCAGGCCAGTCGGAAAAGCTGGCGGAAGATCGTGGTCAACTGTCGCAAGCCTTGGAGACCGACCTGCAGAATGTGAACGGCCTGATCTCCGATCACATGAACAGGCTCGCCGCAGACCGCTCGACCCTGTCCCAGACGCTTGAAGACGATCTCGCCAAATTGGCGGAAAGCCGGTCGAGCATCGACGGGCTGGTTGCCGGCCAGGTCGAGAAGCTGGCCGAAGGCCGCGACCTGCTCAGACGCGCATTGGAAGCCGACCTCAATACCATCAAGGGTGTCGTCGCCGATCAGTCTCAGCAGCTGACCGACAATCGCGCAGAGTTCGCGCGGGCGCTGGAGGCCGATCTCGGCGGTGTCAATGGTCTTGTGAACAGCCACGCCGAGAAGCTCATCCAGGACCGCTCGATCCTGTCCAAGGCGCTCGAAGACGATCTTGCCAAGTTGGCGGAAAGCCGGTCGAGCATCGACGGGCTGGTTTCCGGCCAGGTTGAGAAGCTGGCCGAAGGCCGCGACATCCTCAGACGTGCGCTGGAAGCAGACCTCAACACCATCAAGGGTGTCGTCGCCGACCAGTCTCAGCAGCTGACCGACAATCGCGCAGAGTTTGCGCGGGCGCTGGAGGCCGACCTCGGCAGCGTCAACGGTCTTGTGAACAGCCACGCCGAGAAGCTCATCCAGGACCGCTCGATCCTGTCCAAGGCGCTCGAAGACGATCTCGCCAAGCTGGCGGAAAGCCGGTCGAGCATCGACGGGCTGGTTTCCGGCCAGGTCGAGAAGCTGGCCGAAGGCCGCGACATCCTCAGACGTGCGCTGGAAGCAGACCTGCAGAAAATTGCAGCGAGCCGCAGCGACATAGACGACATCATCGCCGGGCACGTCGGCAAGCTGACCGAAGGCCGCGACGCGCTGACCCGTGCGCTGGAGGACGACCTCTCCAAGCTCGCCGACACGCGCAAGGAAGTCGACCGTTCCCTGTCCGGCCATATCGACCAGATCGCCGCCAGGAGCACCGACATCTCGGGCGCCATTGCCGCCGACGTCGAAAAGATCGAGCAGGCGTTCAGCCGCCAGACCGGCATCATCGAGGAGCGTGCCGGGACCATGGAGCGCGCGCTGTCGACCGGCGTCGACAACGTCCGCAACGTGCTCGAAAAGAGCGCCGTCTTCGTTGCCGGAGCGCTGCGCGAAAAGGTCATGGAAGTCACCAGCGCACTGCATGAGCAGGCAGGCGCGGCTTTCAGTGACGCCGATCGCAAGATCGCCGAACGGGCGGAGCAGACCTCTGCTGCCCTGCTCGCCAGGGCGGAGGATATCGCACGCACCTTCGAGGAAGCGGATCGCCGCCTCGCCGCACGTGCCGAAGACACGTCAAGCGCGCTCGTTGCCCGGGCGGAGGGTGCATCGAGCGCAATCATGGCCCGCGTCGACGACACCTCGAACTCGTTGCTGGCGCGCGCCCAGGAAACGGCCGACCAGCTGGCTGCCCGTGCCAGCGAGATCGCCGGTACATTCGATGCGGCGGACCAGAAGCTGGTTGCCCGCGCGGTCGAAACGGCACAGTCGCTGGCGGAACGCGCCGGCGACATCCTGCGCAATTTCGAAGGCGCCGACGAACGGCTCAGCGTGCGCATCGGCGAATCGGCCGAAGCGCTCGCAGCGCGTGCATCGGACCTTGGCCGCATTTTCGATGCTGCCGACCAGCAGCTGATCTCGCGCATCGCCGAAGGTTCGGAAGCGTTGTCGGCCCGCGCGTCCGAGATCGGCCGCATCTTCGATGAGGCGGATCACCGCCTGGTGTCGCGTATCGCCGACAGCACGTCGACGATCGGAGAACATGCCGACAACATCGTCGGGGCCTTCGCCAGCACCGAGCAGCGGGTTGCCGAACGTGCAAAGCAGACCGGGCAGGACCTGGCCGTCCACGCCCGTGAGATCGAGCAGGCGCTCGCCGGCGCCGACGAGCGCCTGGCCTCCAGCGCGGCGGCCGCGGCGGCTCGCGTCGAGGAACAGGTTGCCGGCGTCGAGAACCGTCTGGTCAACACCACCGAAACGATAGGCCAGAAGCTCAACGAGCAGGTTTCGACCGCTGAGGCGCAGCTCATTTCGCGCGCCAACTCGATCGCCGAAACCTTCACTGCGGTCGGCCAGCATATCGGCCAGAGCACCAACGACGCCGCCAAGACCATCGGCACCAACACCCGCGAACTCAACACCATGCTTGCGGCACGTTCGGCCGAGATCTCGAAAATCCTCGATGAAACGGCTCGGCCCCTGGTCGAGCGCTTCGCCCACGGCGGCTCGGAACTGCAAAAGAGCATGGAAGAAGTGACCGAACGCGCCACCGAGAAGCTGCGCAGCGAAAACGCCGCCTTGGTTGACGCGCTCGCCAGCCGCACGGCCGAAACATTGTCGGCCGTCGAAGGGGCGCGCTCGACGCTCGCCGACAGCGTCGCCGACCTCATCGGCCGCATGAGCACCTCGAGCGCACAGCTCGGCCAGCTGATCGAACAGGCGGCGGCCAATCTCGGCCAGGTCGACGAACGCCTGACCGGCAGCACGCAAAGCTTTGCGGCGACAACGGAAAAAGCCGCGCAGACTTTCGCCAGCTCGGCGCGTCTGGTCGATTCGAATACGACACGGCTTACCGAGCTGTCGTCCTCGACCTTGCGCGAGGTTGCCTCGATCGCCACCAAGTTCGACGAGCACAGCCGATTGCTGTCGAGTGCTTCAGACCTGTTGAGCTCGGCCCAGAGCAACCTCGAACACACGCTGGAAAGGCAGTCGTCGCTGGAGGACCTCGCCGTCGGCCTGGTCAAGAAGTCGGAGGATCTCGAAAAAGTCATGCGCTCGTTCGAGGATCTGGTCGGCCAGACGTTGCAGAACGCCGAAGGCAAGACGCTGGAGTCGGCGGACAAGATCCGTACCTCCATTGCCGACGTCGTCGATTCGGCAACCAAGCGCTTTGCCGACGCGACCGAGGAGATGCGACGCACCGCCAGCTCGATCAAGAGCGAGCTCGACCTTACCCGCGCCGAGCTCAAGAAGGGTGTCATCGAGATGCCGGAAGAGGCAAAGGAATCGACCACGGCCATCCGCCGTGCCGTTTCCGAGCAGATCAACGCCCTGAAGGAACTCTCTGATATCGTTGCGAAATCTGGCCGCAGCACCGACTCCTCGGAGCCGCGCAACCTGCGCCCGGCACAACAGGCGCCTGCCCCGCGCGCCACTGAGCCGCTGCGCCGTCCTCCGGCCCCGGAACCCCTTGCCCCGCAGGCACCGTCGGGTGACACCGCACTGCGCGGCGACCTGGAACGCCCGACGGAGACGGCGCCGCGCCAGCGCGACCCTAATGGCCGCGCGCCGCAGGGCGGCTGGGTGCGCGATCTCTTGACCGGGGCATCGCGCGAAGAGGCCGCCAAGCCAGCAGCACCTTCGGAAGCGCCACGCTCGGCAGCCCCTGCCCAGCGCTCGCCGCTTCATGTCGTGGAGTCGCTCAACTCGCTTTCCGTCGACATCGCCCGCGCTATCGATCACGACGCCTCGATCGAACTGTGGAACCGCTACCGGAGCGGCGAGCGTGACGTGTTTACCCGACGTCTCTACACGCTGAAGGGACAGCAGACGTTCGACGAGATCCGACGCAAATATCAGATGGAGGCGGAATTCCGCGCCGCCGTCGACCGTTACTGTGACGACTTCGAAAAGCTGCTCAAGGACGTCTCGCGCAACGACCGCGACAACATGATGGCGCAGACCTACCTGACGTCGGACACCGGCAAGGTCTATACGATGCTAGCCCACGCCAGTGGCCGCCTGCATTGATCAGACGATGGGCGAGCGGAAAAAGGCGGGAAATTCCCGCCTTTTAGAGCAATCGCTTCGGGTTTGAATTTCCCATCGTTACCGGCGCCGGCAGCGACAATTGAGTGCCCGGCAATTCCGGCTGAGGTCAGATCACCGCATCGGTCCAGCGGACGATGTCCTTGGCGGCATCGCCGAACGCCCTGTCGAGCGCGTCGACATAGGCCTGGTTGCCGCTGCCCGAGACGGGCGCGGTCGCGTTGAAGCTCTTGGAGGCACGCACCTCGCCATTGCGGTCGTTCAATATCCGCACGAACAGCTCGACCTCGGCATGTTGGCCGCCGTCGACGCGGACTTCGAAGGAACGAACCTCGACGATCACCTGATAGTCGATCGCCAGGCCCTCGCCCGGCTTTCCGACGCCGGCGAAACTGCCCGAGCGCTGGAATGTCTCGGCCAACCGCGCCTGCACGATCAGCGGCAGCCGGTCGGCCCATTGCGCTCCCTTGAGGTACTGGATCGAGCGCACCGATGGCTTGATGACGATGTTCTGGCTGTCCAGCGCCTTGAGCGCGGAAGGCTGGGCGATGAGGATCTGTTGGCGGCCGCGGCCGCGCGCATCGAGCGACGGCGCCGACAGTTCGAATGTGTCCAGGGGCGTCGGCCCGCCGCCCGGCAAAAACGCGCAGCCGGCCAGCGAAAGCGCAAGCAATGCCACACCCGCAGTGGGCCCGCCCGCTTTGACCTCGCCCAATCTAAGCACGCCCAATTTAAGCACGACCGACTTCACACGCGATCCCCGTTGTCCCCGAATCGAATGAGCAAATCGCATCCGCAGCGTACTTGCCTGCCGTTCTTGGGGCCGGCGAAAGCCGAAGTCAACGCCGCGCCCTGCCATCGAATTGCCGAACCTCGCCTTCGCCGCCTGACAGGATTCGCTGCGGATTGCGGCTGAGATCCGTCACCGCCTCTTCGATGCGGTTGATCGAACGACGGCTGTCCTGGACCAGCGCTTCGACGTCCTGCAGGCCCTGGCCGGAGAATCGCGCCAGATTGTCGGTGATGGTGCCGAGGCGGGCGTTCAGCGTGTCGGCAACCTGCTTGAACGATTTCAGCGTGTTCCTGGCATCGGCTATCATGCCGTCGGCCTGGCCTGAGCCGAGCAATGTATCGACCTTGACGAGGATGCCCTCGACACGCACCGAAGCGTCGTTGAGGCGCTCCGCGAGCTGCTGCGCGTCCTTGATCGTCTGGTCGATATCGTCGGCCCGGTTGGCGAATTTGTTGGTCACCTTGGCGATGTCTGCGGCAGCCTCGTTGGCGTTTTCGCTGGCCTTCTGGATGTTGGCCAGCGCGGTGCGGACCTGTGCCGGATCGATGCCGTCGAGAACGCCGTCGACCTTGGCCAGCGTGCCTTGCGTCCTTTGGGCGAAATCGTTGATCGACCCCACCGCGGTGTCGACATTCCTGACGACCGTGTCGAACTGCTTGCTGGTTTCCTTCAGGTTCTCGGTCACCGTATCGACGTTGGCGACAATACTCTTGATCTGATCCTTGTCGACGGCGTTGAGCAGCCCTTCCGCCGCCTTCAGCGTGCCGTCAAGCTTGCCCGAGACGCCCCTCAGTTCCTCCGACAGCGAACTGACGCTGGCGAGGAATTTGTCGATGCCGTCAGAGTTCTTGGCCAGCGCATCGGAGAAGGTCTGCACATTGTTGACGGTCTGCGTCAGCGGCCCGCGAACGTCGCTGGTGAAGCCTTCGAGCTGGGAGAGAACCGTATCGGCGCGGGTGAAGATGTTCTGCGCCGTCTGCAACAGGTTGGTGACCGCCGACGGGTTGGCGACGATCTCGGCGACGCGGCCCTCCTGCTCCGCCTGGTCGAGAAGGTTGACCTCCTTGGGGTCAGCGCCCCTGAGCTCGATACTCGCTTGGCCGGCGAGGCTGACGATCCCGATATCGGCCTGCGTCGATTTGGTGATCGGCGTCGTGCGGCCTACTTCGGCTTCGGCTATGGCGTCGTTCGGATTGGCGGGGTCGATATAGACGCGCCTGACATCCCCGACCCTGACGCCGTTGAACAGCACGAAACTGCCGCGGCCGAGGCCGGAAGCCGATCCCGGAATGCGCACCCGCAGCATCGCCGTCTCACCCCTGTCGCCGATCGCGGCCGTCCAATAGACGAACGCGAATGCCGCCAGGATCGCGGCTAGCGTGAAAATGCCGACAATGACGTAGTTGGCTCTGGTTTCCATTTATCCACTTATGGCTACGCGCGGGCCGCAAGATCAAGTTGCCGCGCACGTTTTCCGCGAAAATAGGATTTCACCCAGGGTTCCTCGCTCTTGAGCATGTCGTCGATCGTGCCTTCGACCAGCACTTTCTTGTTGCCGAGCACGGCCACCCGATCACAAGCGGTGAACAGCGTGTCGAGATCGTGCGTGACCATGTATACGGTCAGATCCATGGTATCGCGCAGCTTGACGACCAGTTCGTCGAACTCAGCCGCGCTGATCGGATCGAGGCCGGATGTCGGCTCGTCCAGGAACACAATCTCGGGGTCGAGCGCCAGCGCGCGCGCCAGCGCCGCACGCTTGATCATGCCGCCGGAAAGCTCGGACGGGAATTTCTGCGCCGCATCCGGCGGCAACCCGACCAGTTCGACCTTGAGCATCGCCAACTCGTCCATCAGCTTTTTCGGCAGATCGAGATATTCGCGCATCGGCACCTGCACGTTTTCGAGCACCGTGAGCGCCGAAAACAGCGCGCCGTGTTGAAAGAGGACGCCAAGGCGCATGTCGATGCGAAGGCGCTCCCTCTCGCTCGCCTTTTCGACATCGACGCCGAACAGCTTGATCGTTCCCGACTGCTTGTGCACCAGGCCGAGAATGGTGCGCAGCAGAACCGACTTGCCGGCGCCGGAGGCGCCTACGAAGCCGAGAATTTCGCCACGCCGGATATGGAGCGACAATTTGTCGAGAATGACCTTGTCGCCGAAGGAGACGGTGACGTCGTGCGCAGAAAGCACGATCTCGTCCTCGTCGGCCCTTTGCGTAGTCGTGGTCGGTTTTGTGCCAAGCAGCGCCATGTCAGAACTCGATCGCTGCGTAGAACATGGCGAAAAGCCCGTCGAGGATGATCACCACGAAGATCGACTTCACCACCGAAGCAGTCACGTGCTGCCCGAGCGATTCGGCGCTGCCGCCGACCTTCATGCCTTCGACCGAGGCGATCGTGCCGATGATCATGGCCATGAACGGCGCCTTGATCAGCCCGGCAAAGATGGTGCTGAGATCGATGGCAACGCGCAGCCGGTCGATGAAGGCGGCCGGTGCGATGTCGGAGTAGAGCCATGCCGCCAGTATGCCGCCGCCGAGTGCGGCGAAATTGGCAATGATCGTCAGGCAAGGCAGTGCGATCACCAGCGCGACCAGCCGCGGAAACACCAGAACGCCGATCGGATTGAGCCCGATGACCTTCAGCGCGTCGACCTCCTCGCGCATTTTCATCGAGCCGATTTCAGCCGTGATGGCGCTGCCCGAACGGCCGGCGATCATGATCGCAGTCATCAGCACGCCGAGCTCGCGCAGGATTAGCACGCCGACAAGGTCGACGACGAAGATATCGGCGCCGAAATAGCTGAGCTGATAGGCGCCTTGCTGGGCGACGATCGCCCCGACGATGGCCGACATCAGCACAACCACCGGGATGGCGCCGACGCCCATGCGGTCCATCTGGTTGAAGATCGCCGCCGGATTGACCGCATGGCCGCGGCCAAGCTTCATCTGCGCGCCGCGTATCGTGGCGCCCAGTATGTTCATCGCGGCCAGGAAATCGTCACGCATCTCATAGACGCGGCGGCCAACCGCCTCGAGCGCGCGAATGACGATGTTCGGCGGCCCAACGATGCCGGAATCAGGTTCGCGTCGAACGGCGTCGCCGACGGCGCCGAGCAGGATCGAGGCAACCTCGCTTTGCCCCTGCATCGTGATTTTCACACCCTGCTTTTCGAAGGCGCTGACCAGACGGTCGATCACCCAGGCCCCGGCGGTGTCCATCTTCTCGATATGCGAGAGGTCGAGCGCCAATGTCTGAAAGCCGCTGCGTTGCTCGATCTTGCGCATCTCGGCATCGACGAGCGCCACGGTGCGTGTCGTCCAGGTCCCGGAGAAAGCGCAGCCGAGGACGCCGCCGTCCTCGCCGACCACAACGCGCGGCTGGTGGTCGGCCTCCTTGGCGGTCGTGCCGCTTGCGTCGCGTTTGCGGATCGTCAACATGGCGTCCTGTTTAGCCTGACGGGCCGATCTGTTTAACCTGACAGAACCCACCTGTCGATTTGCCGACAAGCTTGTTGTCGCACAGCCGGAGCAGAAAAATATGGCGCGTGTCATTTCGGTCGAGTCCGAGCGCTTTCCTATCGCCGGGACCTTCACCATCTCGCGCGGTTCGAAAACCGAAGCCGAGGTCGTCACAGTGACGATCCGCGAGGACGGCCAGAGCGGGCGCGGCGAATGCGTCCCCTACAAACGCTATGGCGAAACCATCGAGGGTGTGCGCGATGCGATCGAGGCGATGCGGGAGCAGGTTCAAGACGGCATCAGCCGGGCCGCGCTGCTCGACGCCATGCCGGCGGGCGCGGCGCGCAACGCCGTAGACTGCGCGCTATGGGACCTGGAGGCGAAGATCGCAGGCAAGCCGGTGGCTTCCAGCATCTGCACGGCGCCGCCGAGGGCGCTCGAAACGGCTTACACGCTGTCGCTCGGCGAGCCCGAAGCCATGGCAGCCCAGGCCCGCGCCAATGCCCTGCGCCCGCTTCTCAAGGTCAAGATCGGCGGCGACAACGACATGGCCCGCATCCGCGCGGTCAGGGAGGCGGCACCGGCGAGCCGCATCATCCTGGACGCCAATGAGGGCTGGCGCGACGACAACATCGTTGCAAACCTGGCCTTTGCCGCCGAGCACGGCATCGCGCTGATCGAACAGCCGCTGCCGGCGGGCCGTGATGGCATGCTTCGCAACATCGCCCATCCGGTGCCGATCTGCGCCGATGAAAGCCTGCATGAGGCTAAAGACCTTGCCTGGCTTGTCGGCCTTTACGATGCGGTCAACATCAAGCTCGACAAGTCGGGCGGCTTGACCGCTGCCCTCGTCCTTCGCGATCGCGCCCGCGAACTGGGTTTTGGCGTCATGGTCGGCTGCATGGTCGGCACGTCATTGGCCATGGCGCCGGCGGTGCTGTTGGCCCAGGATGCCGATTTCGTCGATCTCGACGGTCCGCTGCTGCTGGCCCGCGACCGTGCGCCTGGCCTTGTCTACCAAGTTTCGCTGGTGTCACCGCCCGATCCGGCGCTGTGGGGCTGAACGCGCCGCAAGCCCGATCAGCACGAGGCCGACCAGGGCGATCGGGATCATGGCAAAAAAGCCGTCGACGCCGAAGCGGTCGTAAAGCGGGCCGCACAGGAGCGTCACCACAGCGGTGAAAAAGCCGTTGGAGAAATAGGCGATGCCTTGCGCGGCCCCGGTGCGTTCCTCCGCGACCGTCTCACCGATCATTTTCTGCAGGCCGATCAGCACCAGCGCCACCGAGACCGCGTGCAGCGTCTGGACTGCGAAAAACCCACCTACGCCAAGGCCAAGCGGCCAGACCAAGGGAAAGGCAATCCAGCGCACGATCGCGCCTATTCCCGCCATCACCATGATCGACACGACCGAGAAGGAACCGAAAACCCGAGTAAAGATCATGAACATGCCGATCTCGGCCAGGACACCCCAACCCCAAAGCAGCCCGACCACAGAGTCGCCGATGCCGATCGATTTCCAGTAGATCGAGACGAAGCCGTAGAAAAACGCGTGGCTGGCGGTGATGACGCCGACGCCGACGGAGAAATACAGGAAATAGCCATTGAGGAGTTTTGGCGCCGATTGCTGGATGTCGGCAGCCGAAAGCGGCGAGGCACGGCGGGGACGGCCGAGCCGCGGCGCGATCAGTGCGACGACAAGTGCGGCGCCAAACGCCACGAAAATGATCACCGGAACTGCCTGGGCGCCGGTCGCCGACAGGATAAAACCGCCGGCAAGATTTGCGCACAGATAGGAGATCGATCCCCATTTGCGCATGTTGGCATAATTCGAGCCGAAGCGGCGCACCCCCGACAGCGCCAGGGAATCGGCGATCGGCGAATGCGGCGTCCAGGCGACAGTGAGCGCCAGCGAAACGGCCAGCACCATGGCATAGGTCGGCGTCAGGAAATAACCGGCGGACAGCGCCAGCGATGCGGCCGTCAGCGCGACATAGACATGGGCGCGGTCGCTCGCCCTGTCGGCCAGTGCCGTAAGCAATGGCGTCGTCACCACGCGCAGGAACATCGGTGCCGCGAGAATGATCGCTATCTGCTCGGCATCAAAACCGTTTGCCTGCAGCCACAACGGAAAGTACGGCAAATGTATCCCGAGCGGCACGAAAAGCGTGAAGAAGATCAGGCCCATGCGCAGCTCGAAATGACGCGGCTTGACGAGTTGTTCGGGTGAAAGCGGCGGCAGGGAGGACATCAACAGGCAATCCGTCGGCGCAGCATTCGACCGGCCGGCCAGCCAACGCACGCCGATCCCATAACATGGCGAAAAAAGCGATGAAACCGCTGCGCTAAAGCGCGTCGCGTCAGGCAGCCTGGACTGCCCTGCCCTTGATGGCGACGATGTCGATCGGCACCAGCACTTCGCTGCCGACCGGAGCCTCCGGCAGGACATGCGCCCAGTGCAGGATCTCCATCTGGCCGTCGAAATGCTCGACCACCGCGGTGCAGCTCTCCACCCAGTCGCCGGTGTTGATGTATTGCACGTCCTCATAATTTTCGATCGCGGCATGGTGGATGTGGCCGCAGATCACGCCGTCGACATGCGAGCGGCGCGCTTCCTCGGTCAGCATGGTCTGGAACGAGCCGATGAAATTCACCGCCTTCTTGACGTTGACCTTGGCCCAGGACGAAAACGACCAGTAAGGCAGGCCAAGCAGCTGGCGAAGTCGCGTGACCACGCGGTTGACCAGCATTGCCGCGTCATAGGCGTAGTCGCCGAGATAGGCCAGCCAGCGCGCATTGTGGACGACGGTGTCGAACTGGTCGCCATGGATGACAAGAAAGCGTTTGCCGTTGGCGGTCTCGTGGACGACGCGGTCGGCGACGACGATGCCGCCGAAATGCACGCCCTGGAATTGGCGCGCGAATTCGTCGTGATTGCCGGCGATGTAGGTGATGCTGGCGCCCTTGCGCGCCTTGCGCAGCAATTTCTGGACGACGTCATTGTGGCTTTGCGGCCAGTGCCAGTTCCGTCTCAGCCGCCAGCCGTCGACGATGTCGCCGACGAGATAGATGATATCGGCGTCGTGATGGCGCAGGAAATCGATCAGGAACTCGGCCTTCGCCGCCTTCGATCCGAGATGGACGTCGGAGATGAACATGCTGCGGAATGTGCGGGGCTCTGCGCCAGGCATTGGATTATCACCGTTGCTTCCGAACAGGCTATGCCTCGATTCATGCAACAACCGTATGACGGTTGCGATTGGTCCAGCCCCAAGAGTAGGTTGCGACCCAAATCAGAGGAGAAATCGCCATGGATCTCGGTATTCGCGGAAAAAAGGCCATCGTCTGTGCTTCGAGCAAGGGTCTTGGGCGCGGTTGCGCCAAAGCGCTGGCCGAAGCCGGCTGCGACCTCGTCGTCAACGGGCGCAACGCCGACCAACTGGCCAAGACCGCCGCCGAACTGCGCGAAAGATTTGGCGTTGAGGTGACCGAGATCGTCGGCGACGTATCGAAGCTCGAGGTGCAGAACGCGCTGCTTGCCGCCTGTCCCGATCCCGATATCCTCGTCAACAACAATGGCGGACCGCCGCTTCGCGATTTCCGCGAGCTTGACCGCGAAAAGATCCTCGAAGGCGTCACCCAGAACATGGTGACCCCGGTCGAGCTGGTTCAGGCTGTGATCGACGGCATGGCCGAGCGCGGCTTCGGCCGCATCGTCAACATCACCTCGCTGTCGGTCTATGTTCCCATTCCCGGCCTCGATCTGTCGTCCGGCGCGCGCGCCGGCTTGACTTCGTTCCTGGCCGGCGTCGCGCGGACGGTGATCGACCGCAACGTAACGATCAACAACATGCTGCCGGGCAAGCTCGACACCGACCGGCTGCGTCCCGCGCACGAAGCCGGCACACCGGAAGATCCGGCTGCCGCCGCCGCACGCAAGGCCCAGGCAGCAGCCAACGTTCCGGCCAAGCGGCTCGGCACGCCGGAGGAATTCGGCCAGATCTGCGCCTTCCTGTGCTCGGTTCATGCCGGCTACCTGACCGGGCAGAACATACCGGTCGATGGCGGCCTCTACGTCAGCGCGTTTTAGCGCCTAACGCTTGGTACCCGCTGGGGACGCCGGGAGACGATCCATCTCGGCCGTTCTTGTCAGGAAGTGACGGCTCTGAAAGCAGGCCTTGCAGGTGGCCGTCGTCATGGATCATATCTGTCGCAGAAGTCGGGTGCAGAACTGAATTTCGCGACAGATCATAATTGGCAGCCGAGGCAGATCGCGCCTTTCGCCACGATACCGATGCGACCTCGTGAAGATCAACATCGGAAGCTTGCTCGTCGGTCCGCAGATACGGGCGTGCGATCGTGGTGCACCTGAAAAGTGGTCGGCCGGTTCAGTTTGAGCTGATGGCTGACGCACGGTCGATGGCGACGTCGCGGTTTCACGCAGCGCGAGGGAGGTGAGCAGGCTTCTGCCGTGCCAGACCATAAGGAGCCGATTTATCGTCCGAAGTCTCAAAGACATCGGCTGCGCTGGCGAGGGGCCGGGTGTGGTGTTGAGCAGCGGGGCTATGATGGCCCCTTACCGCGCCGGCCGCCGCTACAGTGCATAGGGCCATTCGTCCGGCACGAAGCGATAGGCGTCGCCATCGCGCGCCACATGGCCGATGCCGGGGAATGGCAAATGCATGCCGGCGATCAGCATCCGGTCAGCAGCGACCCGGTCGAGCGTCCGCTTGCGCGTTTCGGCAGCCAGCTTGGAATCGACATCGAAGGCGATGCTCCAATCCGGGCGCGCGAACTGGTAGGTCGCCATGTGCACGACATCGCCCCAGATGAACAGCGCCTCGCCGTCCGATTCCACGATGAAGCCGGCATGGCCCGGAGTGTGGCCGGGCAGCGGCACGGTGCGGATCGCGCCGACCGCCTCGCCCTCGCCACCCACCTGCCGCACGCGGTTCGCATAGGCGGCGGCGGCCTGGCGGGCGCCGATGAAGAACGGCCTTGCCCCATCCGGCGCCTGGTTCATGTTTGCGTCGTCATGCCAGAAGGCGTAATCGGCGGCGGTGACGACGAGCTCGGCATTGGGAAACAGCGCCTGGCCGGCGGGAGTCAGAACGCCGTTGATATGGTCGGGATGCATGTGGGTAATCAGCAATGTATCGATCTGGTCCGGAGAGACGCCGACCGCCTCGATAGCGGCCGGAAGTCGGCCGAGTGACGGGCCCATGCTGTCCGACGTACCGGCGTCGACGAGCACCAGACGATCGCCCAGATTGATGAGATAGGCATTGACCGGTGCGCGGCGCGGTCCGGGCTTCTGGAAGCTGGCCTCAGCCAGCCGCTCCGCATCGGCCTCAGCGAGTCCGATGACCAGCTCGGAACCAAGGTCGATATAGCCATCTAGTAGCGCCGTAACCTGGACCGATCCCACGTTGCGGCGCAGCGCGCCAAGCGTTGCGGCGTCGACCAGCGGCGCGCGGGCCACCGCCGGAACGGAGACGTTGGCTAGGAGAGTGCCGCCGGTTAGGCCGGCACCGGCGAGAAAATGACGGCGGGAAAGCGGCATTGCATCGTCTCCAGTTTGGGATCTAGAGCTCCAGGCGGAGCAAGGCGGGTCTATGCCATAGGCTCAGCTTTTTGAACTTGCCAATTCTTTATATGTCTTATTACTCTTGTTTATTAATCACGACAGAGAGTTGCCATCATGGACCGCTTGACCGAGCTGACCAGCTTCGTACGCACCTGCGATACCGCCAGCTTCTCGGCAGCAGCGCGCGAGTTGGGCTTGAGCCAACCGGCCGTCAGCCAGCAGATCCGTGCACTAGAAACGCGTCTAGGCGTCCGGCTCTTTGACCGTACGACCCGCCATGTTTCGCCGACGGAAGCCGGCCGGCGTTATCTGGAGCGCGCCCGCGACATCATTGAGCGCATCGAGGAGGCGGACCGCAGCGTCGGCTGCCTCGAATCGAAGATGTGCGGACGTCTTGCCGTCGGCGCGCCGGCCAGCTTCGGCGCCGGCGTGCTTGGCAGCTATCTGATCGAGTTCAAGCACGCCTATCCGGAACTGTTGCTCGACGTGGCGCTGACCGACAGTTTCGTCGATGTGATCGCAGAGGGGCTCGACGTGGCGATCCGTATGGGGACCATCGATGACGACCGGCTGATCGTGCGCAAGCTCGGGGTGATCGGGCGCTGCCTTGCGGCAACGCCAGAGTATCTCGACCGCAGGGGCCGGCCGCGACGCCCGGAAGATCTCGCCGACCATGATTATCTGCTTTACGCCCACATCAGGAAGCGCGATGTCGTGCCGCTCACCGGCCCGGGCGGCGAAAAGGCCGAGGTGCGAATTCGGCCGGCCATGCGCTCCGACAATTCGTTGCTCAATCATCAAGCGTTGCTGTCCGGCGTCGGCATCGGCCTCGGGCACAGGATGACACTCCATCCGCTCATCGCCGAAGGCTTGCTCGAACATGTGCTGCCGGACTGGCACTATGCGCCGCACCATGTGCATGCGGTCTATCCATCGAATCGCTTCATTCCGTTGAAGGTTAGGCGGTTCGTTGCCGGCTTCGCCGATCACTTCGCCGCGATGGGTGCGTTCATCGATGACAAAAAAGCATGTACATCCAAGGAAACGGCGCCGGCCCAGTGAAGTCTGACGTTTGTACGCGCAGGGAAATGGCGGAGACGGGGGAGTCGAGATGTGGCGCGGCGGAGATAGGCGTAGCCCCGCAACCGCGCAGTGGGTAGCTGTCGGGTGGACGGTAGCCGCAAAGCCTGGAGGCGGTCGACCTGACACCGTTGCGGCTGCTGCTCCCGCAGGACACATGAACTGCCCTTCATGGTCATTCCTGCTGCCGATCGAGAAACCGCTTCACGGCGCCGAGGAACACACCGCGCCCTGCGGCCTCGCGGTCGAGATGCACGAAGTGGGTAGCGTCCGGGATGTTCAGGCGTTCCGCTTTTGGTGCTTCGTCCACAATTGCCTTCGCATCCTCCGGTCGGCTCCAGAAATCCCGTCCGGAACGGATGACGAGCACCGGCATGGTGAGCGCCGCCGCCGACCATTGCCGGCGATCGAACGCGAGTTCGAAGCTGTCGGCCATGGCGCCGCTCGGTGACCGGAAACTCGGCGGCTGGCGCGTCGACACCGTCTCGTCGGAGGCGAGTGCCGCATCACCATAGGCCGCGGCCACCGCGGGATCGCGCCACTGAGCCTTGTCCGCGGCCGGGACGCTGTCGTCCCAGGCGGTGAACAGGCTCGGACGTGTATTCAGCCGATAACCGCCGAACGCATGGACATTGAACGTCCCGGGCCGATCCGGATTTTCGAGCGGCGAGCCGGTGCCAAGAGTGGGGTGCTGGTCTGAGCCTCCATACAGGGTGTTGTAGAGGATGAGCCGATCAACCGTCTGCGGAAAGCGGCTGGCATAGGCGCCGGCCCAATGCCCGCCGGTGGCCCAGCCGACGAGGCTGATCCTCGAAACGTCGCTCCATCTCGCGATGCCGTCGACCGCTGCGGAAATATCCGCCACGACGTCTTCGGTGCGCATCAGGGGAGCGGACTTGTCCGGCGGCCTGTCCATGGCCGCAGGACGGCTCGATGCGCCGTAGCCGCGAAGATCCAGGATATAGACAAGGTGCCCGTCCGCCGCGAGGTCGGCGGCAAGCGATCCGCCCGCAACAGGCAGATCGAAGGACGCGACGCCGGGCACGCGTGCGCCATGGATGAGGAGGACGGCGGACTTGGGTTCGGACGCTGCGCCAGGACGGCGCACCTCCCGGACGAAGAGGCGCTCGCCCGTCGGCAGTTCGACGAACCTGTCGGCCCTGACGAGATCCGGCTCGCCTGCCGGGACTGGAGCCGCAGCCATCATGGCTGCGGCGAGCACAAGGGGAAAGGCGGTGAAATGGGACATGATGATATCTCCGATCGCAATCGCGTTTCGCAAAGACTGCCAGCTATTCGATATCTTATCGATGACGTATTTGAGCGCGTTTGATATCGTCAAGATATGGAACTTCGGCACTTGCGACATTTCCTCGCCGTTGCGGAGGAATTGCATATGGGGCGTGCCGCACTGCGGCTGGCCATGGCGCAGCCTCCGCTTAGTCAATCGATCGGTCGCCTGGAGAAAGAACTCGGCGTCAAGCTGTTCGAGCGGGCCAACCGCCGCCTGACCCTGACGCGCGCCGGCGCGGCCTTCGTGGAGGAGGCGCGGGCATCGGTACTGCACGCCGATGCGGCGCTTCACGTCGCCCGCGCAGCGCATGACGGCGAAGCTGGCGAGATCAGGATCGGCTTCGTGTCGGCGGCTCTGTACGAACATCTGCCGCATCTCCTATCCCGGCTTCGCGAGACATATCCGGACATCCATCCAAAGCTCATCGAGGTGTCCACCAATGAGCAGATTGCGGCGCTGTCGCGGAATGAGATCGACATCGGTTTCGTGCATCCACCGCTCGGTACTGACGAACGTCTCGACATCCATGGCTATCCTGCTGAAGATCTTATCGCGGTTCTGCCTGATGACCGGCACACGCACGGGGTGACGCTGACGGACATCGCCCGCCGCGGGCTCATCATGTTTCCGGCTGTACAAGGCCCGGCACTCCACGCCCGCATCATGGACACGTTCACCAGGGCTGGTCTCGAGGTGCGGATCGTCCAGGAGGCAACGCGGGCACTGACCATGCTCTCGCTCGTAGCGGCCAGCTTTGGAGCGGCGCTGCTGCCACGATCGACCCAGCGCCTTGTGTTTCAGGGCGTCCGCTATGCAGCGATCGCAGACGTATCGCTGCCCGCCTGGCCACTTGCCGTGATCGCGAAACGGCGGCCACGGCCGGCGATTGTCGATAGCGTCTGGAAACTGCTTGAGGCTCGTTCAGACGTGAGTTGACCGCCCGCGACTGGACACGCCCGGCGGCGCGACGCGCTCGATGACATCCGCGCCGGCCGCGACAAGGCAGGTTAGGATTTCAGCGCAATAATCTGACATGGTATGGTTTTCCACGATCCTTCCCCCTAATGGCCGTTGCGTCATTTGGCATCGTAAAAAACCTGCGCTGCATGCTAAACCTCGACAAAGCCGCACTTTATTTCCACAAGCATCCACGCCCTGGAAAGCTTGAAATCCAGGCGACAAAGCCGCTCGGCAACCAGCGGACCTGGCGCTCGCCTATTCGCCCGGCGTGGCGGTGCCCTGTCTCGAAATCCGAGACTAGACGGCTGCCGTAAGCTCCTTGCATTGGCCCTCATTGCGTCTTACGTTTGGCGCATCGATCAAGCGAGGGTATGATAATGCCGGAGACTGCAACCCTGTCCTCGAAGTTCCAGATATCGATCCCAAAGGCGATCCGGACCGCCCAGCATTGGGAAGCGGGTTTGACCTTGGCCTTCATCCCGAAGGGAACGGGCGTGCTACTCGTCCCTGTGCCGAAGCGGGAAGCGCTGAAGGGGCTGGCGAAGGGCGCTTCGGCGACGGAATATCGCGACCGGTCGGACCGTTTCTGATGGTGCTCGTCGATACCTCGGCTTGGATCGAATGGCTGATAGACTCTCCGACTGGAGAGCAGGTGGCAGAGCATCTGCCCGAGCGAGCCGACTGGCTCGTTCCGACCATTGTGCAGTTGGAACTCGCAAAATGGCTCACTCGCGAAGTAGGCGAAGACAAAGCCGATCAGACCATCGCCTTTACGCAGGTCTGTACGGTGGTCCCGCTTGACATGGAAATCGCGCTAGCGGCCGCCGAAGCCTGCCGGAAGCACAAATTGGCGACCGCAGATGCGATCATTTTCGCGACCGCTCGGGCCCATGACGCGACGCTCCTGACTTGCGACAAGCATTTCCAGAGCCTGCCAGTCGTCACCCTCATCGAAAAGATCTAGCGCTGACCTTGTTGGGCCGGGGTGATGTCGGCTCCGGCAGTTCACGACCGAGGGCGTGTGAAAACTCGGCACGTCGGTCAAGACGTAGAATTTTCTCCTTTGCCCAAGCGAACAGAAGCGCGCTCGTATTCGATGCGGCTCGCGCGTGAAGGTCGTTTTCCACCCATTGCAGACATTCAAACTGGGATGTCGGCGTAGCTCGTCACAGCACCCCGCCCGTCATCCCAACATTCAATGGCAGACCACACAGGCCGGACCGGCGATGCGAAGCCAAAGGCCGCACTTTGCGACATATCACCTCTCGAAAAGCCTCGGCTGCATGCTAAGAGACTCAAAACAGCAAACGGACTGAGGAGCGGCCGGCATGCAAGGCGAAAACAAAAAAGCAGCCCGGTCGGACCTCGACGAAGCCGCACTTTATTTCCACAAGCATCCACGCCCTGGAAAGCTTGAAATCCAGGCGACAAAACCGCTCGGCAACCAGCGCGATCTGGCGCTTGCCTATTCGCCGGGCGTCGCGGCGCCCTGTCTGGAAATCCGCGACAATCCGGCAGCCGCCGCCGACTACACGGCGCGCGCCAATCTGGTTGGTGTCGTCTCCAACGGTACGGCGGTGCTCGGCTTGGGCAATATCGGCCCGCTGGCCTCCAAGCCGGTGATGGAAGGCAAGGCGGTGCTGTTCAAGAAATTCGCCGGCATCGACGTCTTCGACATCGAGATCGACGCGCCTGACATCGAGCGGATGGTCGAGACGATCTCGGCGCTGGAGCCGACCTTCGGCGGCATCAACCTCGAGGACATCAAGGCGCCCGAATGTTTTGAGGTCGAGGAACGGCTGAAGGCGCGCATGGCTATACCGGTCTTCCACGACGACCAGCACGGCACCGCGATCATCGTCGCCGCCGCCGTGCTCAACGGGCTGGAATTTGCCGGCAAGACGATCTCCGACATCAAGATCGTCACCTCTGGCGCCGGGGCAGCGGCCCTCGCCTGCCTCAACTTGCTGGTTTTGCTCGGCGCGCGCATCGAAAACATCTGGGTCACCGACCGTTTCGGCGTCGCCTACAAGGGCCGCGTCGACGAAATGGACCGCTGGAAGGACCCCTATGTGAAGGACACCGAGGCGCGCACGCTGGCCGATGTGCTACCGGGCGCCGACGTGTTCCTGGGCCTTTCGGCCGCCGGCGTGCTGAAACCGGAATTGCTCCAGCACATGGCGCCAAAACCGCTGATCCTGGCCTTGGCCAACCCCAACCCCGAGATCATGCCGGAAGCGGCACGGGCGGCGCGACCCGACGCGATGATCTGCACCGGCCGTTCCGATTTTCCCAACCAGGTCAACAACGTACTCTGCTTTCCTTACATTTTCCGTGGCGCCCTGGACTGCGGCGCCAGCGCCATCAACGAAGAGATGAAGATGGCTGCGGTGCGGGCGATCGCAGCCCTTGCCCGCGAGGAACCGTCTGACGTCGCCGCCCGCGCCTATTCCGGCGAAACGCCGATCTTCGGGCCCGATTTCCTGATCCCCTCGCCGTTCGATCCCAGGCTGATCCTGCGCATCGCGCCGGCGGTGGCCAAGGCCGCCTGCGACACCGGCGTCGCGACACGGCCGATCACCGACTTTGCCGCTTATATCGACACGCTCAACCGCTTCGTCTTCCGCTCCGGCCTGGTCATGAAGCCGGTGTTCACGATGGCCAAGACGTCGAGCGCCAAGCGCGTCATCTATGCCGACGGCGAGGACGAGCGCGTGCTGCGCGCCGCCCAGGTGGTGCTGGAGGAAGGCATCGCCGAGCCGATCCTGATCGGCCGCCCGCATGTCATCGAAGTCAGGCTGAAACGCTACGGGCTGCGCATCAAGCCGGGCGTCGATTTCGGCCTGATCAATCCCGAGGACGATCCGCGTTATCGCCACTATGTCGACCTTTTGATCGAGCTCGCCGGCCGGCGTGGCGTCACGACGGAGGCCGCGCGCACCATGGTGCGCACCGACAACACGGTGATCGCCGCACTTGCCCTCAAGCGTGGCGACGCCGACGCCATGGTCTGCGGCCTGGAAGGACGGTTCGAGCGGCATTTGCGCAATGTCACCCTGATCATCGGCCCGCGCGCCGGCATCAAGGATCACGACCTGTCGACGCTTTCGATGCTGATCTCGCAGCGCGGGATCATTTTCCTCACCGACACCCATGTCACCGTCGATCCGACCGCCGAGGAGATCGCCGAGATGACGGTGCTGGCGGCCGAAGAAATCCAGCGCTTCGGCATCGAGCCCAAGGCCGCCCTGCTGTCGCATTCGGATTTCGGCTCGCGTGATTCGCCAAGTGCGCTCAAGATGCGGCAGGCAGCGGCGATCCTGGCGCGCATCGCGCCGGACCTGCAATGCGACGGCGAGATGCATGCCGACTCGGCTCTGTCGGAGCCGCTGCGCCAGCGGGTCTATCCGCATTCGCGGCTGAAGGGCGAAGCCAATCTGCTGGTCTTCCCCAATCTCGATTCGGCCAACATCACGCTCACTGCGCTGCGCGCGATGATGGACGCGCTGCATGTCGGCCCGATCCTGCTCGGCACCGACAGGCCGGCGCATATATTGACGCCGTCGGTGACGTCACGCGGCGTCGTCAACATGACGGCGCTCGCGGTAGTCGAAGCGGCCCACAAGGCGCAGGCGGTCGTAAGTTTGGGATAAGGCAATCGCTTCAGGTCTGCGCTGCCCCTCATTGCCCTGCCGGGCATTTCTCCCCGTATAGTGACGGGGAGAAAGACGCCTTCGCAAACGATTTCGCCAATCTCCAGCGTTGCAAAAAGTGTGCCGAGGTTGCGGCCAGCCCCTTCTCCCCGTCACATATACGGGGAGAAGATGCCGGCAGGCAGACGAGGGGCGGCGCCGACGTTGCATTGGTCACGCCCAACAAAACCCAATTTGACGGGCAAGCTAAATAAACAGTTAACCGCGGACGCGGTAACCTTCGCAACGGACGAGGCAAGCGGAGTTCCGTATGGGCGGAGGGTGGAAGCTGACGCGCGCCGCAGCACTGCTCGGTGCCCTGGCATTGTCAGGCTTTGCCGCCACCGAACTGCAGGCCGCCTCCGGTGTTTGCCGGCAGCTGGAAGCCGATCTCGCGGCCGCTTCGCGCGGTGGCGGCACCAAGCCAGCCCTGCTCAGGAAATATGACGATGCAATCGTGCGGCAGCGCCAGCAGATTTCAAAGGCCGTCAGCCAATCCAGCCGCGCCGGCTGCGGCTTTTCGCCGTCGCGCCGCAACGCCAACGCATGCGCCACACTCGACGCCACCATCGATCGCATGGCAGCCAATCTCGACGGCTTGCAAGCCACGCGCGCTGAACTCGCCGGCGACGGCTCGCACCGCAATCGCGCACGCATACTGGCTTCGCTCGACGCCAATGGCTGCCGCGCCGATGCGGCGCCGCCAAAGCCGGCACCGGGCCGCGACGCCAGCCGTGGAACCGGCGAGAAAAACTTGCTCGACCAGCTTTTGGGCAGCGACGCAATTGGACCCGGCGCGTCCGACCGGCCTGAAGAGCCCGATCAAGCCGTGGGTCCGCGCGACATCCGCACCATGCTCGCCGACGAAATGGGCCAGCCGCACGGCGAATTCCGCACCATGTGCGTGCGCACCTGCGACGGCTATTTCTTCCCGATGTCGAACGCCGCCTCGCTGGGCGATTTCGAGCGCGACCAGAAGAACTGCGATTCGAGTTGCCCCGGCACCGAGATGCAGGTGTTTTATGCGCGCGGCTTTGGCGACGACTCGGGCGGCATGACGTCTTCGGTAACCGGCAGGCTCTACAGCGAGCTGCCGACCGCCTATCTCTACAAGCAGCCCACGCGCCCGCCGGCCTGCGGCTGCAACGCCGCGCGAAATTTCGAGATCATTGCCGGCAACCCGCCAAGCCCGGAACCGGCTGACCCCGCCGACCCCGAGAGTTTGGCCAATGGCGAAGGCCGGCTCGATCGCGAAGCCATCGAGCGCCCCGCCGCGAAACCCTCGCCGACGATCTTGCCGCCGCCGGAACAGCGCAAGGTCAGGGTCGTCGGGCCAACGTTCCTTCCCGACCCAGCAGCGGCAACAGATCTGCAAGCTCCGGCCCCGAGGGCTGGCCCGTAAGCGCCAGCCTGAGCGGCGTGAACAGCGCTTTGCCCTTGCGGCCGGTTGCTTCCCTGATCCTGCCGGTCCACTCCTTCCAGACCGACCCGTTCCAGGGATCTTCCGGCAAAAGATCGAACGCCTGGCGAAGGAACTCGCGGTCGGGGTCGGAAAAGTCCGGCTGCTCCTGCGGGCCGTCGCGAAGTGTGCGCCACCAGATTGCGGCGTCGGCCAACCTGTCGAGATTGCCGCGAACCGCCAGCCAGAACGGCTCCGCCTGTTCGCCGGAAATGCCGAGCACGATCAGCCGGTCGCGCGCCTCGGAAAACGGCATGTGGTGCAGCAGCGTGCGATTGAGCACGAAGAGCTCGTCCGGATCGAATTTGGCCGGAGATTTCGATGTCGCCGCCGGATCGAAGCGCTCGGCAAGCTCAGCCATCGTCTGCACCGCGGCGACGTTTTCCGAGGTGCCGACGAGCACCGCCAGAGAGGCGACCGCCATCGGCTCGATGCCGGTCTCGCGCAGGCTTTCGATGGACAGCCCGCCGCTCCGCTTCGACAGGCCCTCGCCCGATGCGGTGGTCAACAGATTGTGGTGGCCGAACACCGGCGGCTCGGCACCCAGCGCCTGGAACAAGGCCAACTGCACGCCGGTATTGGTGACGTGGTCGTCGCCGCGGATGACATGGCTGATCCCCATCTCGATGTCGTCGACCACCGAAGGGAGAGTATAGAGATAGGTGCCGTCCTCGCGCATCAGAACCGGGTCGGAAAGCGAGGCTAGGTCGACGGTTTCCTCGCCGCGCACCAGATCGTTCCAGTGGATTTCGGTGCGCTCCGGCTGCAGCGGATCGCTGGTGAAATTAGGCAGCAGAAAGCGCCAATGCGGCCGGCGGCCGTCGGCCTGGTATTCGGCGACCTGCTCAGCCGTCAGCGTCAGCGCCTCGCGGCCGTAGACCGGCGGCAGGCCGCGCGTGCGGCGCACCTTTCGCCTGAGATCGAGCTCTTCCGGTGTTTCGTAGCAAGCATAGAGAAGGCGCGCCGCCTTCAATTTCTCCACCGCCGCATCGTAGAACTCGAAGCGCCGCGACTGGTATTCCGTGCCGTCGGGAAAGATGCCAAGCCAATGCAGGTCGTAGAGGATGGCGTCGGAGAATTCCTGCGTCGAGCGCGCGACGTCGGTGTCGTCGAAGCGCTGGATGAAGCGGCCCTTGTTGTTCATGGCGAACAGCCAGTTGAACAGCGCAGTGCGCGCATTGCCGATATGAATGCGGCCGGTGGGTGATGGGGCGAAACGGACGGTAACTGTCATGAATGGGGCGTACCGGATGGTTTTGCTGTTGACAAGACACGCCCCCGCGCTTGGCCGCAGACATAAGACATGACGAAGGCGATGAAAAGGCGGCAGCGCCGCGCGTTTTAGCGCATCGGCCCGAAAATCGGAACCGATTTGCGGAAAGCACGATGCGCAGATTCAAAGTTGTTAGAGCGTACTTTGTGCGTCCAAGGGGACGCACGTCGCTCTAATCGGCCCGAAAATCGGAACCGATTTGCGGAAAGCACGATGCGCAGATTCAAAGTTGTTGGACGCGCGCGGCGCTGCAAGTCGTCAGATCGCCAGCCCCTTGGTCAATTCGAGCGCCTGGCGCTCGAACAGCCGGCGGTAGATGCCGCCTTGCAGCCGGATCAGTTGATCATGCGAGCCCTCCTCGACAATGCGGCCGCGATCGAACACCAGGAGCCTGTCCAGCGCTCGCACCGTCGAAAGCCGGTGCGCGATGACCAGCGTCGTGCGGCCGACCATCAACCGCTCCATCGCCTGCTGGATCAGCACCTCCGATTCCGAATCGAGGCTCGACGTCGCCTCATCCAGAATGAGGATCCGCGCGTCGGCAAGGAAAGCCCGCGCGATCGCCACCCGCTGGCGCTCGCCGCCCGACAATTTCACGCCGCGCTCGCCGACCAGCGTGCCATAGCCTTTCGGCAGATCGACGATGAAGTCGTGCGCGCTTGCCAGCCGTGCGGCATGCTCGATCTCGGCCTGCGTCGCGCTCGGCCGGGCATAAGCGATGTTTTCGGCCAGCGACCGGTGGAACAGGATCGGCTCCTGCTGGACGATAGCGATCTGCCCGCGCAGCGACGCCTGCGCCACCCAGGAAATATCCTGGCCGTCGATCAGGATCGTTCCCGCGTTCACGTCGTAAAGCCGCTGGATCAGCTTGACGAAGGTCGTCTTGCCCGAACCCGAATGGCCGACCAGCCCGACGCGCTCGCCCGGCGCGATGTCCACCGAAAAGTCGCGATACAGCGGCAGTCGGTGGCTGCCATAATGGAAGGTGACGTTGTCGAAGCTGATGCGGCCGTCGGTGATGCGGATCGGCCTGGCGCCGGGCACATCCTCGATGCCGAGCGGCTCGAACTGGAAGTCGACCAGTTCCTCCATGTCGTTGATCGAGCGCTGCAGATTGCGGATATGCGTGCCGATATCGCGCAAATAGCCTTGCAGCACGAAGAACGAGGTCAGCACGAAGGTGACATCGCCGGCGCTCGCCTGCCCCCACGACCACAAAAGCAGCGAGAGACCGATCACCGCTGTTCGCAGAAGCAGCAGCATCGATCCTTGCGTGGTGCCGTTGATGGTGCCGCGCACCCATGTGCGGCGCGTGCGGGCGCGCCATCTGGCGACGACCTTGGCGAGGCGTGTTTCCTCGCGTTCCTCGGCGCCAAAGCCCTTGACCACGGCGTTGCAGCTCACCGCATCGGCCAGAGAGCCGCCAAGGCGCGTGTCCCATGCATTGGCAAGCCTTGCCGCGGGCGCGACATAGCCAAGCGACAGCAGCGCCGTCACCGCGATGAACAGCACCGAGCCTGCGGCGACGACAGCACCCATCAGCGGCCAGAACCAGCCGAGCAGCAGCGTCGAGCCGACGAGCATCACGACGGACGGCAGCAGCGCGATCAGGATCGTGTCGTTGAGCAGGTCGAGCGCCCACATGCCGCGGGTTATCTTGCGCACGGTCGATCCGGCGAAGCTGTTGGCGTGCCAGTCGGTGGAGAAACGCTGGACCCGGTGGAAGGCGTCGGCGGCGATATCCGCCATCATCTTCAGGGTCAATTCGACGATGGCCATGAAGGCGAGGTTGCGCAGCACGACACCGGTGAGCGCCAGCGCCACCAGCATCGAAAAGGCCGCCATCGCCGCGTCCCAGGCGACATCGTCGGCCGCAGCACTGCTGGCGACGGCGTCGACCAGCCGGCCGGAATAGAGCGGCGTCAGCACGTCGGCCAAGGTCGACAGCAGGAATGTGCCCATGATGAGCGAAAGCCGCCACGGCTGGCGCCGCCAATGACTGAGCGTGAAGCCAAGAACGCTGCGAAAGGCGCCGGCGCGCAAATCGATCTGAAAACGAGCCATGATGTCATTCGGGCGCAAACGAGCCCGGTCCCGGTAAGGTCGAAATTGAGAAAACCGCGTTGGGCGCGTGAGTGCCCGGGAATGCGGAAGGTTCGACATATTGGCGGCTCGCCCGAATACGGGCGGCGACCGGCATCGACGAATGCCTGCTGTCAGATTGCCTGGCCATGAAGGTGAAAACCTTCCGGCGCGCCCTCTGAGACCTAGGCTTCGCGGCCTCGCATAACGATGTCAAATCCTGGCATTCGGTCCTCCCGCAAGGGGATCGCGGAGACGCCTTTATAGAGACGCGTCAACGCCGCGCCAAGCCAGCAGGTTGCCGAAAGCGCATCTGGTCCAACTGGTGAGGCGATTTTGCAACAATCGCGGGTTGTGCACTTTCTCGCGGCAGCCATTTTCACAGCAGCAAAAAACGGCGATCTATCCGCCGTCCCTGAACCGGTTGGTGATGGGATAACGGCGGTCGCGGCCGAAATTCTTTTTGGTGATCTTCACGCCCGGCGCTGCCTGCCGGCGCTTGTATTCGGCGATGTAGAGCAGGTGCTCGATGCGCGTCACCGTTGCCCGGTCGTGGCCGCGGGCCACAATCTCGTCGACACCCATCTCGTTCTCGACCAGACACTCCAATATGTCGTCCAGCACCGGATAGGGCGGCAGCGAGTCCTGATCCGTCTGGTTCTCGCGCAGTTCCGCCGACGGCGCCTTGTCGATGATGTTATTCGGGATCACCTCGCCGGAAGGGCCCAGCGCACCCGGCGGCACATGCGTATTGCGCCAGCGCGCCAGCGCATAGACCTGCATCTTGTAGAGGTCTTTTATCGGGTTGAAGCCGCCATTCATGTCGCCGTAGAGCGTGGCGTAGCCGACCGACATCTCGCTCTTGTTGCCGGTGGTGACCACCATCGAGCCGAACTTGTTGGAGATCGCCATCAAAATGGTGCCGCGCGCGCGGCTCTGCAGGTTTTCCTCGGTGATGCCTTGCTTGGTGCCCTCGAAAAGCTGCGTCAGCGTATGCAGGAATCCGTCGACCGGCTCGAAGATTGGCACGATGTCGTAACGGCAGCCGAGCGCGCGGGCGCAATCCTCGGCGTCTTTGAGCGAGTCCTTAGAAGTGTAGCGGTAGGGCATCATCACGGCGCGCAGCCGCTCCTCGCCGAGCGCATCGACGGCAAGTGCGGCGCAGATCGCCGAATCGATGCCGCCGGAAAGCCCGAGCACGACATTCCTGAAACCGTTCTTGTTGACGTAGTCGCGCAGGCCCAGCATGCAGGCGCGGTAATCGGCCTCCTCCTTTTCCGGGATTTTTGACATCGGTCCTTCGGAGCAGACCCAGCCATCAGGACCATTTCCAAGTTGCGCGCCTGCCGCAGCGTTATTTCTATTTTGCGCGCCTGCGGCGGCGCGGTTGCGCTTCCAGGTGGTGACGTTGACCGTTTCCTCGAACTGGCTCATCTGGAAGGCCAGCGTCTTGTCGGAACCTATGGCAAACGACGCGCCGTCGAAGATCAGCTCGTCCTGGCCGCCAAGCTGGTTGGCATAGATGATCGGCAATCCGCATTCGATGACCTGGCGGATGACAATCTGGTGGCGAACATCGACCTTGCCGCGATAATAGGGCGAGCCGTTCGGTACCAGCAGGATTTCAGCACCGCTTTCGGCCAGCGTCTCGCAGACGCCGACATCGCCCCAAATATCTTCGCAGATCGGAATCCCCAGGCGCACGCCGCGGAAATTGACCGGCCCCTGGATTTCAGGGCCGGGCTGGAAGACGCGCTTCTCGTCGAATTCGCCGTAGTTCGGCAGATCGAGCTTGTAGCGCTCGGCAAGGATCTTGCCGCCATCGGCAAAGATGATCGAATTGTGCGTGCCGCTCTTGCGCTTCAGCGGCGTGCCGATGATGACGCCCGGCCCGCCATCGGCAGTGTCGCCAGCGAAATCCTGCGCCGCCCGCTCGCAGGCCTTCAGGAACGCCGGTTTCAGCACCAGGTCTTCGGGCGGATACCCGGCAAGGAAAAGCTCGGTGAACAGCACGATGTCGGCGCCCTGGCGAGCCGCATCCGCCCTCGCCTCGCGCGCCTTGGCGAGATTGCCGGCGACATCGCCAACCGTTGGATTGAGCTGGGCGACGGCGATGCGCAATATGTCGGAAGCGGTCTTGTCGGTCATGCCTGCTGACTTAGCGCGACAGAATTGGCCGGGCAATGGCGTTTGCTTGGACCACCCCGGACCGAATGACCTATGTCATTCGTGTCCAGACCGAATGACCTACGTCATTCGTGTCAGACCGTATGACACATGTCATTCGTGTCAGACCGATCGGACCGCCGGATACCGATCGCGTCCTATTCGCCCATATATTCGCGCAATGCCTGCGGCGAATGGTTTTCGCCGATCGACATCGCCAGGATGCGCGAAATATGCCGGCGCGGCAGCCCGGTGTCCGCCGCCCAGGCATTGATCTGGTTCTGGATCTTGTCGAGATCCCGCTTCGAGGTCGGGTGTTCGGCGATGTCCAGGCCGGCGTCGCGCAGTGCGGCGGCCATGTCGCCTGAGACGATGAAGGCGTCCCACTCCAGCCACCTCAAGAAATACTGGCCGGTATTGCCGCCGAGCCGGCTGCCATGCTTGCCGAGATATTTTATCAGTCCAACCTGGTCGTCTTCTGGCCAGTCGGCGAGGAACCTGCCAAAGCCGCCGTGCTCCTTCGACACACGCTCGACGAAAGCCGCGTTGTCGCGAACCGCCTTGATCTTCTGCGGATTGCGCACGATGCGCTCGTCGGCCGTCAGTTCGTGCCAGAAATCGTCAGGCTGGAACAACAGCCGCTTCGGCTCGAAGCCGAGGAACGCTTGTTCGAAACCCAGCCATTTCTGCTCGATGACGCGCCAGACGAAACCCGCCGCAAAAACACGCTCGGCCATCGTCGACAGGATGCGATCATCGGAAATGTCAGCCACCGCGGCATTGTCGGGCATCGGCCCCAGCAGCGATGCCAGCACCGCTTCCCCGCCCTTGCGTTTGGCCGCGCGGGCGCGGATTTTCTGAAAATCCATCATTGTTTCCTCACCCTGTCGCGTCAATCTACCACTTCCCGCGCGAACCGGCAGCCTCTAGGTCTATGCGGACGCTGACGACGGAGGCGACAATGAACAAGACGATCGAAGATCTGGCAAACCGCTGGCTGCGGCGAAGGCCGGATGGCCTAAGCCAGGTCGAGAGCCAGGTGCTGCAAAGCACGCTCGAACGCACCACGATCGCGAAGGACACCAACAAGGCCGTCGCTTTTCACCAGACGTTTGGCGACCGCCTCGCCGATACCATCGCCCGGATCGGCGGTTCGTGGTCCTTCATCCTGGTCTTCATCGCCTTCCTGATCCTGTGGACGTCAGGCAATGCCTGGCTTTTGTCGCGCGACGCCTTCGATCCCTATCCCTTCATCTTCCTCAACCTTATCCTGTCGATGGTCGCTGCGCTGCAGGCGCCGGTGATCATGATGGCGCAGAACCGCCAGGCCGAGCGCGACCGCATCGACGCCGCCCACGACTACGAGGTCAATCTCAAGGCCGAGATCGAGATCATGGCGCTGCATGAGAAGCTGGACGAAATGCGCCACAGCCAGATCGTTGGCATGCGCGACGAGATCGTGCAGCTGGCCGAACAGGTGAAGCGGATCGACCAGATACTGTCGAAGCAGCGGACGCCTTCATGACGGATGCCATCCACAACCTCATCGAGCAATATGGGCTGATTGCCGTCTTCCTGGGCTGTGTCGCCGAGGGCGAAAGTGCCGCCCTCCTCGGCGGGTTTTTCGCGCATCAGCATGTTTTCGTCCTGTGGCAGGCGTTCCTGGCGGCCGCCATCGGCGCCTTTGCCGGCGACAGCTGTTTCTTTATCCTCGGACGAAGCTTCGCCGACCATCCGTTCGTGGTCAAACTGAAGGGCCGGCCGGGTTTCAGCCACGCCTATCGTCTTGTCTCCACCCATCCCGACATTTTCGTGCTGACGAACCGCTTTATCTATGGCCTGCGCCTTGTCGGCGGCATCGCGGCCGGACTGTCCGGCATGGCCGTGACGCGCTTTGTCATTCTCAACGCCATTTCGTCGATGGTCTGGGCCGGATTGTTCACCACCATCGGCTATGTGTTCGGGCTGGGCGCGGAGCGCATCGTCGGCCAGGCGCTGGTCCGTCACGAGCGATTGCTGATCGCCCTGGCGATTGGGTTGGGCGTGGCCGTCTTTGCCTGGTTCATCGCTCATACCATTGCCAAGAAGGAGCGTAGCAAGGAGACGTGATGATCAGTCGATGCCGAGCGCCCGGTCGCCGCGATCAAGGATCAGCGGGATGATCAGGTCTTCCTCGTCGGCAAGGTGCCGGGTCAGCATGGCGATCAGCCGGCTGTTCTCGTCGGCATAGGCATCGGCGGCAAAGCGCTGCTTGTCCTCGCTCTCGCTTAGCGTGCGGATGAAAGCGTTTGCCGCCTCGGAATTGCGCTCCAGCCCTTCATGGATCGTATGATGATCGGCATCGAGAATCTCGAAGCCGCGCTTCAGCCGGGTCTCGGCCTTGGCGAAGACCGGAAAATAATGGATATCCTCGACATTATGGTGGCCGTCGAGGTGCCCAAGAAAATGGTTGAGCCGCGGCGCGAACCAGCGCGCGAACTCCGCCGTCAGCCGGCCCTCGCGATAGTCGTCAGTGCCGTTGGTCAGCATGCCGCGGAGCTCGCGGAACATGTCGTGCCGCTGCAGCCACATAGTGGCGATGCCATGGATATTGGCGTGGCCCTGCCAGACCTCGCGCGGGTATTTTTCAGCAAGCCAGCGCAAATCGTCCGGCAGGCCTGCGCGTTCGAGCAGCAGGGAATCGGCGGTCATGTCGGTCTCCTCAGACCATGATCCCGGAAAGTGGATACCGGTTTTCGGAACAGATCATGGGATCAGGTTGTGGTGACCGGCATGTAGGGGTTTGATGGCTAGATCGGTAGCCCCATGATTCGCTCGATGATGGCGATGCCCCAGACGCCGGCAACGATCACCACCGAAATCAGCACCGCCAGCGAACCGCAGTCCTTGGCGAGCTGGATATCGACGTTGAACTCCCGGCTGAACGCATCGCATGCGGCCTCGATGCCGGTGTTCAGCACTTCGACCATGATCAGCAGCAGCACCGCGCCGATCAGCAGCGCATAGCCGCGCCACGACACCGAAACAAACCAGCCGAGCGGCAGCGCCAGCACGAGCAGCATCAGCTCCTGCTGGAAGGCTTTTTCGCTGGAAGCCAATTTGCGAAATGCCCGCACTGAATTGTAGAAAGCATCGATCAGCCGCTGCATGCCAAACCTTTCCGAATCACCGGCAGGGGATAGCGCAATGGCCGGATCAAGGGAATAAGGCGATCGCTGCAAAATCATTTGCCGGCGAGCTTGTCACTCATCGGCGACCTTGATCGACGACGTCGACTTTTCGAACTGCGGCAGCCCATCGTCGACCATGTAGTAGTCGCCCTTGTCGCCGACGAATATGTGGCATTGGCCCTGAAGTCCGGTGGGCTTGTCGAACAGTCCGGCGAGAACCGAAACATATTCATCATCCTGCGGCTTCCAGAACAGCAACGAGCCGCATGTCTTGCAGAAACCGCGCCTGGCAAACGAAGATGCTTCGTACCAGGTGATGCTTTCCGGGCCCATAATCGTGATGTCTGCGTTGGCAACATTGGTTGCAGCGTAGAAATGCCCGCTCTGCTTCCGGCATTGCGAGCAGTGGCAGTAGATGACGCCGCGCAAGGCCCCTCGCGTCTTGAACCGCACAGCCCCGCACAGGCAAGAGCCGCTATGTGTGTTGTCCATCTCGGGCCTCCCGACGCAGCCGTGATCCTCGGCGTCCCTTGCCAGGATTCCAGTTTTGCAGCGGCCGTGCTCAAGCGAATGCGACATTCGACGGGCGTGTTCCGGACAGCACGGTTTGGACAAAGCGGCAGGCCGCGCCAACAGCCTCTCGACGGTCCGCCAATTGTTAAAGCAATATCTTTCCATATGAATTTTTGTGCGCTATATTTTCATCAGAAAGGAGACACTGCCGACAATGCAACCCAATCTCGCCGCCAACACGGCCGAAAATGCAGTGCTGACCAAGGCGACGCTGCGCGCCGCCGACCTGCTGGACATTACCGCCAGGATGCTGGCCTCCATCATCGGGGTTTCGGAAGCCACGGTTTCGCGCATGCGCAGGCAGGAATTCCTGCTGGAGCGTGGAACCAAGCCGTTCGAGCTTGCCGTGCTGTTCGTCCGCCTGTTCCGCTCGCTCGACGCCATTGTCGGCGGCGACGAGACCGTCGCCCGGGCATGGCTGAAGAATGCCAACACGGCCTTCGATGGCACCCCGCTCGAAAAAATCGTGACGATATCAGGGCTTGTCGATGTCATCGCCTATCTGGACTCCCGACGCGCTCTCGTCTGAAGCCGCCAAACGAGGTGGCGAGCATGGGCTCGATGGCAAGGATGGGCTCGACGGCAAATACTGGCGCATGGTCGAGGCGCAGCACCGCGTCTCGACATTGAAAGTCGTTGACACGCTCGACGAGCAGGCCGTCCTCGAAGACCTGATCGAGGAAACCAAGCCGCAAATCCCCTTGGAATGCCGGCATCTGCATTATCTCCTGGCAACGCCCTTCCGCTACGGCTCGATCTATCCGAACGGTTCGCGCTTCCGCCGCGCCGGCAGGACCAAGGGCGTCTACTATGCGGCGGAAACCATTATGACCGCCGTCTCTGAGATGGCTTTTTACCGCCTGCTGTTCTTCGCCGAATCGCCGGCTACGCCGTGGCCAGGCGACGCCGCCGAATACACCGCCTTCGCCGCAGCGATACGCAGCACAAAGGTGATCGACCTGACGCGGCCGCCGCTCGACCGCGACGCAGCGGCGTGGACGCACCCGACCGACTATGCGGCCTGCCAAAATATTGCCGATGTCGCGCGCGAAGCCGGGCTGGAGGCGATCCGCTATCGCTCCGTGCGCGACCCGAAAGGCGCTAATGTGGCGCTGCTGGCATGCAGCGGCTTTGCCAAGCCGAAACCGCTGGAACCCCACACCTGGCGCATCAGGCTGGGCGCCTTCGGCGTGCAGGCGATCTGCGAGTTCCCGCAAAACCGGATCGAGTTTTCCAGGACGGCGTTTGCCGCCGATCCCCGGCTCAACGGACTGCGCTGGGAGCGCGGCCGCTGACCGGCGAGTGGGTAGCGCAGCAGCGTCACGCCCTCGGTAAGGCTTTCCTACCGAGCGGCTTCAAGGTCAGAAGTACGGCTTGCCGCCAGCGCCTCCGTTTATGTCCTCGCACGAAAATGCACAACTGATTGCATTGCCCAAGGCGGGTAGCCCGAAGATACCCGACGGTGATGAGCCGTCCAGTGGTCCGGGTTCCACAGGGGCTGGGGCTTTCTCCGGCGCCTCTTAATCGATGGCGACTGAATCAGCCGTTGACGGCCTGCTTGTGCTGGATCGGGTGGCTTTTCTTGAGCAGGTCCGAGACCAGGAACGCCAGTTCGATCGCCTGGTCGGCGTTGAGGCGCGGGTCGCAATGGGTGTGGTAGCGGTCCTGCAATTCCTCGGCGGTGATGGCGCGGGCGCCACCGGTGCATTCGGTGACGTTCTTGCCGGTCATCTCGATATGGATGCCGCCCGGATGCGTGCCTTCGGCGCGATGCACCTCGAAGAAGCTCTGCACTTCCTTCAGGATGCGGTCGAATGGCCGTGTCTTGTAGCCGGCGGCCTCGATCGTGTTGCCATGCATCGGGTCCGACGACCACACCACGCTGCGGCCTTCCTTCTGCACCGCGCGCACCAGCTTCGGCAGATGCTCGGCGACCTTGTCGGAGCCGAAGCGCGCGATCAGCGTCAGCCGGCCGGGCTCGTTTTCCGGGTTGAGCAGGTCGATGAGCTGCAGCAACCCGTCCGGCGTCAGCGACGGGCCGCATTTCAGGCCCAGCGGGTTCTTGATGCCACGGCAGTATTCGACATGGGCATGGTCGGGCTGGCGGGTGCGATCGCCGATCCAGATCATGTGGCCGGAGGTTGCATACCAGTCGCCCGAGGTCGAATCGACGCGGGTCAGCGCCTCCTCGTAGCCGAGCAGCAGCGCCTCGTGGCTGGTGTAGAAGTCGGTCTCGCGCAGCGCGTAATTGGTCTCCGAGGTGATGCCGACAGCCTTCATGAAGTCCATCGTCTCGGTGATGCGGTTGGCGAGCGACTCGTATTTCTCGCCCTGCGGGCTGTCGGACACGAAGCCCAGCATCCATTGATGCACGTTCTCCAGGCTGGCGTAGCCGCCCTGCGCAAAAGCGCGCAACAGGTTGAGCGTCGCCGCCGACTGGCGGTAGGCCATCTCCTGGCGTGCGGGATCGGGAATGCGTGACTTGGCGTCGAACTCGATGCCGTTGATGATGTCGCCGCGATAGCTGGGCAGGGTCACGCCGCCCTTGGTCTCGGCGTCCGACGAGCGCGGCTTGGCGAACTGGCCGGCAACACGGCCGACCTTCACCACCGGCTGCGCGCCGGCGAAGGTCAGCACCACGGACATCTGCAGGAAGACGCGGAAGAAGTCGCGGATGTTGTCCGCGCCATGTTCGGCAAAACTCTCGGCGCAATCGCCGCCCTGCAGAAGGAATGCGTCACCGGCAGCGACGGTCGCAAGCTGCTTCTTCAGCTTGCGTGCCTCACCTGCAAAAACCAGCGGTGGAAAGGTGGCGAGTTGGGCTTCCGTGTTCCTCAGCGCGGCAAGATCCGGATAGGCAGGAACCTGCTGGATCGGCTTTGCTCTCCACGAATTCGGCGACCATTTCGTCATCGTTGCACCCAAAATTCTTTCCAGCGGGTGCTGTCGCCCGCCATTTCGCCCCAATATGGGGATCGCGGCTCCATACACGAAGCCGATTTCCTATTCTAGACCGGAATTGGACATGTGGCGAATGGCACGGCAAAGTGAAAGACAGAGCAAATTGCTTCAGGTCTGCGCTGCCCCTCATCGCCCTGCCGGGCACTTCTCCCCGTATAGCGACGGGGAGAAGGACGGCCATCGCAAAGGATTTCGCCAATCTCCAGCGTTGCGGAAAGGCTGCCGAGATTGCGGGCCAGCCTCCTTCTCCCCGTCACTACACGGGGAGAAGGTGCCGGCAGGCGGATGAGGGGCAGCGCCTACATCGACAATTGGCCACTCCAGCAGCTAAGCCGCCTTCTCCACCAGCCTTGCCAGCTGCGTCATGACGACCGCTGAACCGGCCAGCCGCTTTTCAGGTGTCGGCCAGTCGCGGACGAAAACGACGCTGTGGTCCGGCCGGATCTTGGCCAGCGAACCCTGCTCGCCGATGAAGGTGACCAGCCCGACGGGGTTGGAGAACTCGCGCTTGCGGAAATGGATGACGACGCCCTTTGGTCCGGCATCGAGCTTTTCGACATTGGCCTTCCGGCACAGCGCCTTGATGAAGACGATCTTCAAGAGATGCTTCACTTCCTCCGGCAGCGGTCCGAAGCGGTCGATCAGCTCGGCGCCGAAAGCGTCGATCTCCTCGGTGTTTTCGAGATCGCCGAGGCGGCGGTAGAGCGCCAGCCGCAGCTGCAGGTCCGGAACGTAGCTTTCGGGGATCATCACCGCCGTGCCGACGGCGATCTGCGGCGACCAGCCGCCATCCTGCACCTCGCCGGAATCCTTGACCTCGGCGACGGCCTCTTCCAGCATCTGCTGGTAGAGCTCGAAGCCGACCTCCTTGATGTGGCCGGACTGCTCTTCGCCGAGAAGATTGCCGGCACCTCGGATGTCGAGATCGTGGCTGGCGAGCTGGAAACCGGCGCCGAGCGTGTCGAGCGACTGCAGCACCTTCAGCCGGCGCTCGGCGGTATCGGTCAGCTTGCGGTTGGCCGGCAGCGTGAACAGCGCATAGGCGCGCACCTTCGAGCGGCCGACGCGGCCGCGCAGCTGGTAGAGCTGCGACAGGCCGAACATGTCGGCGCGATGCACGATCAGCGTGTTGGCGGTCGGGATATCGAGGCCGGATTCGACGATGGTGGTCGACAACAGCACATCGTACTGGCCGTCGTAGAAGGCGTTCATGATGTCGTCGAGCTCGCCGGGCGGCATCTGGCCGTGAGCGACAGCCACCTTTAGCTCGGGCACGGATTCACGAAGGAAATCATGAATTTCCGCCAGATCGCTGATGCGTGGCACGACATAGAAGGAATGACCGCCGCGGTAGCGTTCCCGCAGCAGGGTCTCGCGAATGACCAGCGGATCGAAAGGCGAGATGAAGGTGCGCACCGCCAGGCGGTCGACCGGCGGCGTGGCGATCAGCGACAGTTCGCGCACCCCGGTCAATGCCAGTTGCAGCGTGCGCGGGATTGGCGTTGCCGACAGCGTCAGCACATGCACGTCGCTCTTCAGGTCCTTCAGCCGTTCCTTGTGCTTGACGCCAAAATGCTGTTCCTCGTCGATGATCAACAGGCCGAGATTCTTGAACGAGATCGACGAGCCGAGCAGCGCGTGAGTGCCGATGACGATGTCGACGGTGCCGTCGGCGATGCCTTTCTTGGCCTCTGCCAGTTCCTTGGCGCCGACCAGCCGCGAGGCCTGGGCGACGCGGATCGGCAGGCCGGAGAAGCGCTGCGAGAAGGTCTTGAAATGCTGGCGCGACAGCAGCGTCGTCGGCACCACCACCGCGACCTGAAAGCCTTCCATCGCCGCAATGAAGGCGGCGCGAAGTGCCACCTCGGTCTTGCCGAAGCCGACATCGCCGCAGATCAGCCGATCCATCGGCTTGCCGGCGCCCAGGTCGCCCATGACCGAATCGATCGCCGTCTGCTGGTCGTCGGTCTCCTCATAGGGAAACCGCGCGGCGAATTCGTCATAGAGACCGTCTGCCGGCACCAGCGAAGGCGCAGCGCGCATCTGCCGCTCGGCGGCGATGCGGATCAACTGTCCGGCCATGTCAAGCAGGCGTTTCTTCAGCCGCGCTTTTCTGGACTGCCAGGCGCCGCCGCCAAGCTTGTCCAATGTCGCCTCAGTCGAATCCGAGCCATAGCGCGACAAAAGCTCGATGTTCTCCACCGGCAGGAACAGCCGGTCGTCGCCGGCGTAATGGATTTCGAGGCAATCATGCGGCGCGCCGACCGCCTCGATGGTGCGCAGCCCGATGAAGCGGCCAATACCGTGGTCGCTATGGACGACGATGTCGCCGGAGGACAAAGCCGAGGCCTCGGCGATGAAATCGGAAGGGCGCTTCTTGCGCTTCGAGCGACGGATGAGCCGGTCGCCCAGAATGTCCTGCTCGGCGACGACGACCAGTTTCTCGGTCTCGAAGCCGGATTCGAGCGGCAGCACGGCAAGTCCCGCCTGTCCCGGTTCGAGCTTTTCCGCCTCGGCCAGCGTGGCCACCGGCTCGAGATTGCCGAGATGATGCTCGGCCAGGATCTGGCCGAGCCGGTCGAGCGAACCTTCGGTCCAGCCGGCGACGACGACGCGGCGGCGGGCGGCGCGCTCGTCGCCAATGTGTTTTACAACGACGTCGAAGACGTTGACGTTGGGGTCGGCGCGTTCCTCGACGAAGCTGCGGCCGTGCCGCGACCCGGCATGGTAGATTTTCCTGGCGCCGGCGTCGGGCGCGTCGAACGGCGTGAAGTCGATCGCCTCGCGCGGGCCAAGCGAGGCGATGAGGTTTTCCGGCGACAGATAAAGCAGGTCGGGCGGCACCGGCTTGTAGGGGACGGCGTCCTTCAGCGCGCCGTCGGCCTGCTTCCTGCGCGCCTCGTAATGGTCGAGGATCAGCGCATGGCGCTCGGCCAGTGCCTCATGCGCCAGATGGTCGAACACGACAGGCGTGTCCGGCAGATAGTCGAACACCGTCTCCAGCCGCTCGTAGAAGAACGGCAGCCAGTGCTCCATGCCGGCAAATCGCCGTCCCTCGCTGACCGCCGCATAGAGCCCATCGTCACGCGAGGGCGCGCCAAAAGCGTCGATGTAGGAGCGGCGGAAGCGGCTGATGGTCTCCGGCGTCAGCGCCACTTCGCTCATCGCCTGCAGCGCCATCGACTTGCGCTGGCCGGTGGTGCGCTGCGTGGCGGCGTCGAAGACGCGGATCGATTCCAGCGTGTCGCCGAAGAAATCGAGCCTGAGCGCTTCCGTCCAGCCCGGCGCGAACAGGTCAAGAATGCCGCCGCGCACGGCGAACTCGCCGACGCCGCGCACGGTCGGCACCCGCTCGAAGCCTGATATCTCCAGCCGCGACGCCAGTGCGTTCATGTCGATCTGGTTGCCGGGTTTGGCGTGAAATGTCTGCGCCTCGACAAGGCTTGCCGGCGGAATGCGCTGCAGCAGCGCGTTGGCAGTGGTCAGGATGACGGCGCGGTGCGGATTTTTTGCCAACGCGATCATCGCGGTGAGCGCGTCCAGTCGCCGCGCGGCTGCATCCGGGCCGGGCGAAACGCGGTCATAGGGCAGACAATCCCAGGCCGGCAGTTCGAGCACCGGCAGGCCAGGCGCGGCGAAGGAAAGCGCCTCGACGATCGAAGGCAGGCGCTGGCCGTCGCGTGCCACGAACAGCACCGGCTTGTCGGGCGCGATCTCGTGCGCGGCCTGCACCAGCGCGAAGGCTTCGTAACCGTCGGCGACTCCGTCGACGATGAACTGGCCGGCGCGGCCTTTCGGCAGGCCAATTGTGGGAATCAGGCTCATGGAATCACGTATTTCAGAATGTCATCGCCTGGCGCGACGCCAGGATTTTTTGCAGGACGGCACAGTCGATGTCAGCCGGAATCGGCCGCTCGCCGGTGATCACGGGCAGGAATTCGGTATCGGCAATTTCGAGGAGCCTCTCATATTGGTCGAGTTCGTCGCCGGTCAAGGCGCCGATCTCGGCGTCGGCGAAACTGCCGAGAATAAGGTCCATTTCGCGCATGCCGCGATGCCAGGATCGAAACAGAAGCTTGCGGCGGCGGGCGTCGAGCCCCTCGCTTGATCGTCTCGTTCCGGTCATCGTCCAGCATCCTTGCCTGAAGCGGCGCATATAGCGTGGATAGAGCGCGGTGTCAGCCTTGCAACGGTCCGGTGGGTGTCTAACATCCCGGTGTGACATACACTCCTGACAACATCGGCCCAAGCACCCCCCTCTGGCCTGCCGGCCATCTCCCCCTCAAGGGGGGAGATTTGCCGTCGCGACTGATTTCGCCAATCTCCACCGCTGCAGGATGGGCAATGAGGCCAGAGCTGCCGATCTCCCCCCTTGAGGGGGAGATGGCCGGCAGGCCAGAGGGGGGTGAGCGCCGACATCGCGTGGTCTCTCACCCATGAGACCTTCCCTCCTCGATCCGCTGTTTGTCCCGATCATCTCGCTTGCCGGCGTCGGGCCGAAGGTCGGCGCACTGATCGAGAAAATCGTGCCGGCCGATCTTGGTGATCGCCGCCCCGCACGTGCCGGCGATCTTCTGTTCGTGCTGCCGCATTCGGTGATCGACCGCCGCAACCGGCCGGGCATCGCCGGTTCGGCTGAGGGCGCGATCGTCACCCTGGAAGTGCGCATCGATCGCCACCAGCCGCCGCCGCGCGGCAACAGATCGGTGCCGTACCGGGTTTACGCCCATGACGACACCGGCGAGATCGCGCTGACCTTCTTCCATGCGCACGCCGCCTATCTCGAAAAAGCAATGCCCGAGGGCGAGCATGTCGTGGTCTCCGGCCGCATGGAATGGTTCAACGGCCGCCCGACCATGGTTCATCCCGACCACATCGCGCTGGCCAGCGAAGCGGAAAACCTGCCGCTGGTCGAGCCGGTCTATCCGCTCACCGCCGGGCTCTCGGGAAAAGTGCTGCGCCGGGCAATCGGCCAGGCGCTCGCTCGCTTGCCGGTGCTGCCGGAATGGCAGGAGGATGAGTTTCTGCGCCGCCGCAGCTTTCCCGCCTTCGGCGACGCGCTCGCCCGCATCCACAATCCCGCCGACCCGATCGACGTGTCCGTCGACGGCGCGGCCTGGCGGCGTCTCGCCTATGACGAGTTTCTGGCAGGCCAGGTGTCGCTGGCGCTGGTGCGCGCAAAAGTCCGCCGCCTGTCCGGCCGGCCGCTGGTCGGGGACGGCCGCTTCGTCGAAAAGCTGCGCGCCGCCCTTCCCTATTCGCTGACCAATTCGCAGGAAATGGCGCTTGCCGAAATCAATGCCGATCTCGGTGACCCCGAACGCATGCTGCGCCTGCTGCAGGGTGATGTCGGCTCAGGCAAGACGGTTGTCGCGCTGCTCGCCATGGCGCGCGCTGTCGAGGCCGGCGGCCAGGCGGCATTGATGGCGCCGACCGAAATCTTGGCGCGCCAGCATCTTGCGACGATTGCGCCGTTGGCCGAACAAGCCGGCCTGCGCATCGCCATCCTCACCGGGCGCGAAAAGGGCCGCGAGCGCACCGAGACGCTGACCGGCCTGGCCAGTGGCGAGATCGACATCGTCGTCGGCACCCACGCGCTGTTCCAGCAAACGGTGACGTTCCACGACCTGGTCCTTGCCGTGATCGACGAGCAGCACCGGTTTGGCGTCCACCAGCGGCTCGCCATCACCGCCAAGGGCGACGCGCCCGACATGCTGGTAATGACGGCGACGCCGATCCCGCGCACGCTGGTGCTGACCGCCTTCGGCGACATGGATGTGTCGAAGCTGACGGAAAAGCCGGCTGGTCGCCAGCCGATCCGCACCGTCACCCTGCCGCTCGAGCGGCTCGACGAACTGGTCGGCCGCATGCGCGACGCCGTCGCCGACGGCCAGAAGATCTATTGGATCTGTCCGCTGGTCGAAGAATCCGAAGAGATCAAGCTGATGTCGGCGGAGGACCGTTTTGCCTCCTTGAAGCCGCTATTCGGCGACCGGATCGGCCTGGTGCACGGCCGCATGAAGGGCGCCGAAAAAGACGAGGCGATGCGCGCCTTCAAGGCCGGCGAGACACGCATCCTGATCGCCACCACGGTCATCGAGGTCGGCGTCGATGTGCCGGATGCGACGATCATGGTCATCGAGCATGCCGAGCGCTTCGGCCTCGCTCAGTTGCACCAGTTGCGCGGCCGGGTCGGTCGCGGCGAAAAACCGTCGTCCTGCGTGCTGCTCTACAAGGACCCGCTCGGCGAGACGGCAACGCGCCGGCTGTCAGTGATGCGCGAGACCGAGGACGGGTTTCGCATCGCCGAGGAAGATCTGAAACTGCGTGGCGAAGGCGAGTTGCTCGGCACCCGCCAGTCCGGCACACCTGGCTTCCAGGTGGCGCGCATCGAGGCGCATGCCGACCTGCTCGAAGCCGCCCGCGACGACGCGCGGCTGATCCTGTCGCGCGATCCGGAACTGCAATCCGAACGCGGCGCCGCCCTTCGCATGCTGCTTTATTTGTTCGGCCGCGACGAGGCGGTGCGGCTCTTGCGCGCCGGCTGAGGCCCGGCGTCGACCGGCGGATTGCCGACCTGAACGCCGATCGGCTTGCCGTTCAACGTCACCATGTTCGTCTTGACCGCCGGCGCCACCAGCCCTGCCGAAACGATCAGCTTGGCGCCGTCCTCGATCGTCATGTCGAGCAGCACGATATCGGATTTCGGCACATACATCAGGAAGCCGGTGGTAGGGTTGGGCGTGCACGGCATGAACACCGCGATCAGCGGATCACCCTCCTGGTCGAGCTTCTGGTTGATCTCGGTTTCCTTCTCGCTGGCAACGAAGACCAGCGACCAGACGCCCTTGCGCGGGTATTCGACCAGCCCGACCTGGCGAAACATGTCGCCCTTGTTCGACAGCACGGTCTCGAAGATCTGCTTCAGCGACCCATAGATGCCGCGCACCAGCGGCATGCGGCCGAGCAGCCGCTCACCGAACAGGACGATAGCCCGGCCAACGATATTGGCGGTCAGGAACCCGATCAGGGTGATCAGGATCAAGGCGACGATCAGCCCGAATCCCGGAACCGGCGCCGGCAGATAGCTATCGGGGTTGTAACGCGCCGGAATATAGGGTTTCACCCAGGAATCGACCCAGCCGATGAACGACCAGGCGATGTAGGCGGTGATCGCCAGCGGCGCGCAGACGACAAAGCCTGTCAGAAAGTAATTCCGCAGCCGGGTCATGCCTGAGGTCTTGGAAGCATCGGACATGGTTCACCGCAGCGCTGATTGCGGCGCGACATTAATGAACCGCATCCGGCTTTGGAACTGCGAATTTTTTAAATGATCAACTATGCCGCGACTTCCAGCGGCTCGATCTTCTCGAGCTCAGGCGCGAGTTTCCGTGCCTCGGTTTCGAGCTCATAGGCCTGCTGAAAATTCATCCAGAATTCCGGCGTGGTGTTGAAGAACCTGGCGAGGCGAAGCGCGGTATCGGGAGTCAAGCCGATCTCTTCCTTGGCAATGCGTTCGATACGAGTGCGCGGAAGATTAAGCTTCTTCGCCAGCGCGCCAGCGCTCATGCCAAGCGGGAGGAGATATTCCTCGCGCAGGAATTCTCCGGGGTGAATTGGACGTGCGAACTTGAGCATGATTCAGGGACCTCGAAGGATTAGGGCAAGTGCCCACTCAATGGTAGTCGACGATCTCCACATCCTCGGCGCCAGCATCAGTCCATCTGAAGCAGATGCGCCATTGGTCGTTGATACGGATAGAATGCTGCCCAGCTCTACTCCCTTTCAGGGCTTCAAGGTGGTTTCCGGGTGGCGATCTAAGGTCATTCAATTGGGCGGCATTGGCGATAGCACGAAGACGACGTTCGCCACGGGCAACCAGATCGGGTGGAAAACCCTTCGGCGCCTTCCCCTCGGCAACCGCCTCCACCGCCTTGCCTTTGAACGAAACGATCAATTTCTGCCCCTCGTCACGTATCATACATTGATACACGAGGGCGTGCAAGAAATATGTATCAATAACTGATACTAACCGTCACCGGACCTATCGGCAGCTGGTCGAAACTTGCCAGCCCTTACTCCACCGTCACCGATTTCGCCAGGTTGCGCGGCTGGTCGACGTCGGTGCCCATGAACACCGCGGTGAAATAGGCCAGCATCTGGATTGGCAGCGCGTAGATGATCGGCGAGATGATTTCCGGCACGTCCGGCAGCACGATCGTCTCCATCGTCTTCACCGTGGCGTGCGCGGCACCCTTGCTGTCGGTGATCAGGATGATCTTGCCGCCGCGCGCCGCCACTTCCTGCATGTTCGACACCGTTTTTTCAAAAATCCGGTCATGCGGGGCAATGACGATCACCGGCATGTTCTCGTCGATCAGCGCGATCGGCCCGTGCTTCAGCTCGCCGGCAGCATAGCCCTCGGCATGGATATAGGAGATTTCCTTGAGCTTCAGCGCGCCTTCCATGGCCAGCGGGAAATTGGTATCGCGGCCAAGATAGAGCACGTTCTTGTAGTGCGAGAGGTCGCGCGCGACCTTTTCGATCTGGCCGTCGAGTTTCAGGACCTGGTTGGCATAGCGCGGCGCTTCCGACAGTTGGCGGACCAGCGTCGTTTCCTGTTCTTGCGAAATCGTACCGCGCGCCACGCCGGCCCGCACGGCAAGCGAGGCCAGCACCGACAATTGACAGGTGAAGGCCTTGGTCGAGGCGACGCCGATCTCCGGCCCGGCCAGCGTCGGCAGGATAACGTCGGATTCACGCGCCATCGTCGATTCGCGGACATTGACGACTGCGCCGATCTTCATGCCCGCTTTGCGGCAATAGCGCAGCGAGGCCAGCGTGTCGGCGGTCTCGCCCGATTGCGAGATGAAGAAGGCGGCGTCTGTCTTCGACAGCGGCATTTCACGGTAACGGAACTCCGAAGCGACATCGATGTCGACCGGCAGCCGCGCATAGCGCTCGAACCAATATTTGCTGATCAGGCCGGCCAGATAGGCAGTGCCGCAGGCCGAAATCGCCAGCCGGTCGATTTTGGCGAAATCGAACGGCAGGTCGAGCGGCTTCGAGACGCCGCCAACGAAATCCACATAATGCGCCAGCGTGTGCGAGATCACCTCGGGCTGTTCATGGATTTCCTTCTCCATGAAATGGCGCCGGTTGCCCTTGTCGACCATGAAGCTGGTGCTAAGCGACTGCTGGCGCTTGCGGTCAACCTTGTTGCCGTCCATGTCGAAGATGGCAACGTCGTTACGGCGCACCACCGCCCAGTCGCCATCCTCCAGATAGGTGATCGAATTGGTGAAGGGGGCAAGCGCGATAGCGTCGGAGCCCAAAAACATCTCGCCATCGCCATGGCCGACGGCCAGCGGTGGACCGTTGCGCGCGCCAACGATGAGATCCTCGTCTCCCCTGAACATGATGGCCAGCGCAAAGGCGCCTTCCAGCCGCTTCAGCGCCTGGTGCGCGGCCTCGACCGGCTGCAGGCCCCTGGCCAGTTCGCGCCCCACCAGATGTGCGACGACCTCGGTATCGGTCTGCGATGAAAATGTGTAGCCGTCGCGCATCAGCTCGTCGCGCAATTCGGCGAAATTCTCGATGATGCCGTTGTGGACGATGGCGACGCCGTCGGAAAAATGCGGATGCGCATTGGTCTCGTTGGGCACGCCGTGCGTCGCCCAGCGCGTATGGCCGATGCCGATCATGCCGTCAAGCGGTTCGTCCTTCAGCCGGCGCTCGAGATTGATCAGCTTGCCCTCGGCGCGGCGACGCGCAAGCTGGCCGTGCTCGACGGTGGCGACGCCGGCCGAATCATAACCGCGATATTCGAGCCTTTTCAGCGCATCGACGATCAGTGGCGCGACCGGCGAGTGACTGACAATTCCGACGATACCGCACATAGACGTTGCCCTCGATTCCGGCTGAAAACCCGGCGCCATTTAGGGTTGGCCGGGCTGCCGCAAAAATCACATTGCGCTTCGTTCCGTATCAGCCGGAACGGTTCTGCACAAATGCACCATGACAGGGCGCTCTTGCAATCCGATTACAGCAGCCAGGCTAGCCTTTTTTCCGGGCCGCCGCAGCCGCAGCAAAACGCTCGCGCAATTCCTTGCCTTTGCCAGGCAGCGTCCTCTGGCGGGCGCGGCCGAAGGCGAGCGCATCGTCGGGCACGCTTTCGGTGATCACGCTGCCCGAAGCGACGTAGCCGCCCTTGCCGATTGTGACAGGCGCCACCAGCGACGAATTCGAGCCGACGAAGGCGCCTTCGCCGATGTTGGTGAAGAATTTCGAGTAGCCGTCATAATTGCAGGTGATGGTTCCAGCGCCAATATTGGCGCCGGCGCCGACGCGGGCATCGCCGATATAGGTCAGGTGATTGACCTTGGCGCCCTCCTCGACCGTCGCCTGCTTGACCTCGCAGAAATTGCCGACCTTGGCTTTTTGCTTGAGATCGGAACCCGGCCGCAGCCGTGCAAACGGACCAACAGCGCAGTTCGAAGCGATCGTGGCACCTTCAATATGGCTGAAGGCATGGATCCTGGCGCCGGTGGCGATTGTCACGCCCGGCCCGAACCAGACATTGGGCTCGACGATCGTATCGGCGCCGATCTCGGTATCGTATGAAAAGAAGACGGTTTCGGGTGCGATCAGCGAAACCCCGGAGAGCATGGCTTCGCGCCGCCGGCGCGCCTGCCAGATGCCTTCGGCCGCAGCGAGTTCGGCGCGGTTGTTGATGCCGAGCACATTTTCAAAGCCAGCTTCTGCGGCGATGACATTAAGGCCTTGCCCGCCGGCGATCTCGACGATGTCGGTGAGATAATATTCGCCCTTGGCGTTGTCGTTGCCGACCTGGTCGAGCAGCTGCAGCGCGTGCTTGCCTGCAACCGCCATCAGCCCGCCATTGCAGAAGGTGATTTTCTTCTCCTCGTCGGTGCAGTCCTTTTCCTCGCGGATGGCGATGAGCTTGCCGCCTTTTTCGATCAGCCGGCCATAGCCGGACGGATTTGACGTGCGGAAGCCGACCACAACGACGGCAGCGCCTCCGGCCAGTTTCAGACGCGCAGCACTCAGCACCTCCGGGTCGATCAGCGGCGTGTCGCCGAACATCACGAGGATGTCGTCGTAACCCTTTGAGATCGCGTCGCGAGCCGCCAAAACGGCATGCGCCGTGCCGAGCCGCTTGCCCTGGACGAAGGTCTCCGCCTTCGGCGCGAACTTTTGCGTGGCCTTGCGCATCTCGTCGGCGCCATGGCCGATCACCAGCGCCAGATCGCCGCTGCCTGCGGCTTCCGCAGCCTTGACGACATGGGCGACCATCGGCAGGCCAGCGATCGGGTGCAGCACTTTTGGCACGGCGCTTTTCATGCGCGTGCCTTCGCCGGCGGCGAGGATGACGGACAGGCAGGTTCTCTGGCTCATGGAATGCGACCATATAAAGAGGGTTGGGAATCAAGGCATGTCTAGCCCGGAAACTCACTAGCATTGGCGCCATGCTGCACCAATGCGGTTAAATTCCGGTGAGACGGTTGTGCTGCTGTCAGCCAATGCCGGCGCTGCCGGCAGGCAGATGAGGGGCAGCGCAAACCTGAGCGATCGTCGCGCTGACAATGTCAGTTGCGATAGCTGTGAGCCGCACGACTTGATCCAATTTCACCCCAACTGCCCCAGCACCGGGAAATTCTCCAGCAGCCAGTAGGATGCAGCCTGCACACCGCCGGTCAGAAAAAACACGCCGGCGACGACCAGCAGCGCGCCCATTGCCCTTTCGACGCGGCCGAGATGGACGCGGAATTTTGCGAGAAAGCGCATGAAGGCGCCGGAAAACAGCGCCGCGACCAGGAACGGTATGCCGAGGCCGAGCGAATAGGCGGCAAGCAGAGCCGCGCCCTCGCCCACCGTCTCGCGGCCGCCGGCCAGCGTCAGGATCGGACCCAGCACCGGTCCGATGCAGGGTGTCCAGCCGAAGGCGAAGGCCAGTCCCATGACATAAGCGGCAACGATACTGGCCGGCTTGCCCTGTGACTGGAAGCGCGCCTCACGCGACAGCAGCGGGATGCGCAATATGCCGAGAAAATTCAGCCCCATCAGGATGATGAGCACGCCAGCCGCCATCGCCAGCGGCTCCTGCCAGACGCGCAGCAGCCGGCCGATGGTCGAGGCGCCGGCGCCCAGCGCCACGAAGACGGTCGAGAAGCCGAGAACGAAGGCGATCGAGGCAAAAAGCAGCGCGCCGCGTGCGTCGGCCCTGGCGGTGACGCCGGCATTGCCGCGGAAATCGTCGACCGACACGCCGGCCATATAGCAGAGATAGGGCGGCACCAGCGGCAGCACGCAAGGCGACAGGAACGAGATCGCCCCCGCCCCGACCGCGCTGACATAGCCGATATCCAACGCCATTCCCGAACTCCTGATGGTTTGCGCTGCCATATAGCCGCGACCGCGCCGATCCGCCAATCACCATCGCGTGGCAAGTCGCACGGCCGCTTGCCACGCCTGTCTCGCCCGTCAACGTCGCATCATGCCTGCCGTCTCTTCAAACCAGGGCTGGCGCGTGATCGATGTTTCTCTTATATCGGCGGAAGTATTTGTCCCGTTCTCCCGGATTCATTGCCGGTTTGTCCAACGATCAGGGCAGCCGCTCTCCCTATCCAGGATTGCGGATATCACATGACGCACCCCTCAATGCAGGACTGCATTTTGGGCGCTTGCCCTTGACCGGATGCAAAAGCACGGCCATGTGAGCGACACTTATACGAGATTTCGTCGCGCGCAGCGGAATTCTTCTGCCGCACCACAGCTGATATGAGACCTCATGGACGTCGTCGTCGTCGAATCGCCGGCCAAAGCGAAGACAATCAACAAGTACCTCGGAAAGAACTACAAGGTCCTGGCCTCGTTCGGCCACGTCCGCGATCTGCCGGCCAAGGATGGCTCGGTGCGTCCGGACGAGGATTTTGCCATGTCCTGGGCTGTCGACACCGCCTCGAGCAAACGTCTTGCCGACATCGCCAAGGCGGTCAAGGACGCCGACGGCCTGATCCTCGCCACCGATCCGGACCGCGAGGGCGAAGCCATTTCCTGGCATGTCCTTGAAGTGCTGAAGCAGAAGCGCGCGCTGAAGGACAAGCCGGTCAGCCGCGTCGTCTTCAACGCCATCACCAAATCGTCGGTGCTGGAAGCGATGGCCAATCCGCGCCAGATCGATGCGCCGCTGGTCGACGCCTATCTCGCCCGCCGCGCGCTCGACTATCTCGTCGGCTTCACGCTGTCGCCCGTGCTGTGGCGCAAGCTGCCGGGCGCCCGCTCCGCCGGCCGCGTCCAGTCGGTGGCGCTGCGCCTCGTCTGCGACCGCGAATTGGAAATCGAGCGCTTCATCCGCGAGGAATACTGGCAGATCGCCGCCATTCTCGGCACGCCGCGCAAGGATAATTTCGAGGCGCGGCTGACTGCCTTCGATCGCAAGAAACTGCAAAAGCTCGACATTTCGAACAAGGCGCAGGCCGACGACATCAAGGCGATGCTGGATGGCGCGACCTTCAAGGCGCTGTCGGTCGAAGCCAAGCCGACCAGGCGCAATCCAGGCCCGCCCTTCACCACCTCGACGCTGCAGCAGGCCGCCTCCTCGCGCCTCGGTTTTTCGGCAAGCCGCACCATGCAGGTGGCGCAGCGGCTCTATGAAGGCATGGACATCGGCGGCGAAACCACCGGCCTGATCACCTACATGCGAACCGACGGCGTGCAGATGGCGCCCGAGGCGATATCAGCCGCGCGCGATGCGATCGCAAAAGAGTTCGGCCCAAAATACCTGCCCGAAAAGCCGCGCAACTACACCACCAAGGCCAAGAACGCCCAGGAAGCGCACGAAGCGATCCGCCCGACCGATTTCATGCGCACGCCGGCTTCGGTCAGGCAATATCTCGATGCCGACCAGGCGCGGCTTTACGAGATTGTGTGGAAACGCGCCATCGCCAGCCAGATGCAGCCAGCCGAGATCGAGCGCACCACGGTCGAGATCGAGGCGGTCAACGGCGCCCGCAGCGCGGAGCTTCGCGCCGTCGGTTCGGTCGTTCGCTTCGATGGCTTCATTGCCGCCTACACCGACCAGAAGGACGAGGATGCGGAAGACGAGGAAGACCGCCGTCTGCCCGAGATCCGTGCCGGCGAACAACTCGAGCGCGAGGCGATCAACGTCACCCAGCACACCACAGAACCGCCGCCGCGCTATTCGGAAGCCTCGCTGATCAAGAAGCTGGAAGAGCTCGGCATCGGCCGGCCGTCGACCTACACGGCGATCCTGAAGACGCTGGAGGACCGCGACTACGTCAGCATGGACAAGCGCAAGCTGTTGCCGCAGGCCAAGGGCCGGTTGTTGTCGGCCTTCCTCGAAAGCTTCTTCGAGCGCTATGTCGAATATGATTTTACCGCCTCGCTCGAGGAAAAACTCGACGAGATTTCCGACGGCAAGCTCGCCTGGAAGGATGTGCTGCGCGATTTCTGGAAGGATTTTTCAGGCGCCGTCGCCGACATCAAGGAATTGCGCGTCACCGACGTGCTCGACGCCCTCAACGAGGAACTGGCGCCGCTGGTGTTTCCGGCGCGAGAAGACGGTTCGAACCCGCGGATCTGCCCGAAATGCGGTACCGGCAACCTGTCGCTGAAGCTCGGCAAATTCGGCGCCTTTGTCGGCTGCTCGAACTATCCCGAATGCTCCTTCACCCGCCAGCTCGGCGACGCCGCCAACCCCAATGCCGAAAACGGCAACGGCGAGGACGGCACCAAGGTGCTGGGCAAGGACCCCTACACGGCGGAGGAAATCACGCTGCGCAGTGGTCGTTTCGGGCCCTATGTCCAGCGCGGCGACGGCAAGGAAGCCAAGCGCTCCAGCCTGCCCAAGGGCTGGACCGCCGATTCGATCGACCACGAAAAAGCCCTCGCCCTGCTGTCGCTGCCGCGCGACGTCGGCAAGCATCCGGAATCCGGCAAGATGATCTCGGCCGGGCTGGGGCGCTACGGCCCGTTCGTGCTGCATGACGGCACCTACGCCAATCTCGACAATATCGAGGACGTGTTCTCGATCGGTCTCAACCGCGCCGTGTCGGTGATCGCCGAGAAGCAATTGAAGGGCCCCGGCGGTCGCAATGGCGGCACGCCCGCCGCCTTGAAGGAACTTGGCGAGCATCCGGCGGGCGGCGGCAAGATCGTCGTGCGTGATGGCAAATACGGGCCCTATGTCAATTTCGGCAAGGTCAATGCGACGCTGCCGAAGGGCAAGGACCCGCAGTCGGTGACGATCGAGGACGCGGTGGCGCTCATTGCCGAGAAGGAAGCCAAGGGCGGCAATGGCGGCAGAAAACCCTTCCGCAAAGCGGCCGCACCTGCCAAAAAGCCTGCGGCCAAAAAACCGGCCGCCAAGAAAGTGGCCAACAAAAAGGGATAGTGCATCGTGGCGCGCAGGGAATCCGGAAGAAGTCATGGCGATCTGCGCACCGCCGACACCAGGGCCAAGGTCAAGGATGATTACCGGCCGTCCCGCGACGAGATCCTGCGCTACATCGCCGAAAATCCGGATCGCTCAGGCAAACGCGACATCGCCAAGGCGTTTGCGCTGCGCGGCGAAGACCGTATCTGGCTGAAGGATGTCTTGCGCGACTTGCAGGATGAGGGCCTGCTGACCAAGGAGCGCAAGCGGCTCGCCCGCGTCGGCGCCCTCGCCCATGTCGCCGTGCTCGACATCTTTGGCCGCGATGCCGACGGCGTGCTTTTGGCGCACCCAACCGAAGCGGTGGGCAACGGCGAGCCTCCTGTCGTAGCGATACGCGTGTCGCGCGGCGGCGGCGGCCCGACACCGGGCATTGGCGACCGCGTGCTGGCCAAGACCTTTCCAACCGATGATGCGACCGGCCCTGCCTATACCGGGCGGGTGATGAAGATCTTCGAGAAGCGCACCGATGCTGTTCTCGGCGTTTTTCGCGTGCTGCAGGACGGTACCTTCCGCATCGAGCCTGTCGAAAGGCGCCAGCCGGAGCTGGTCGTCGACAAGGAATTCCAGAACGGCGCCAAGAACGGCGATCTGGTCGAGGTCGAGCCGGCGCGGGCCTCCCGCTACGGGCTGCCCAGGGCCAAGGTGCTGGCGGTGCTGGGTTCGCTGACCAGCGAAAAGGCGGTCTCGATGATCGCCATCCACGCGCACGACATTCCGCATATTTTCCCGGCAGACGTCATCGCCGAGGCGGAGGCGGTCAAACCGGCGACGCTGGCCGGCCGCGAAGACTGGCGCGACCTGCCGCTGGTCACCATCGATCCGGCCGACGCAAAGGACCATGACGACGCCGTGTTCGCGACAGCAGATCCGGACGAGAAGAACCCCGGCGGCGTGGTCGTTTCCGTGGCGATTGCCGATGTCGCCGCTTACGTGCGCTTTGGCACCGCGCTCGACCGCGAGGCGCTGAAGCGCGGCAATTCGGTCTATTTCCCGGATCGCGTCGTGCCGATGCTGCCGGAGCGCATCTCCAACGACCTTTGTTCGCTGCGCGAAGGCCAGGACCGCCCGGCGCTGGCGGTCCGCATGACCTTTTCGGCCGATGGCCGCAAGCTCAGGCATTCGTTCCACCGCATCATGATGAAATCGGCGGCAAAACTCGCCTATCGCCAGGCGCAGGCCGCGATCGACGGCGCGCCGGACGACAAGACCGGCCCGATCCTCGACACCGTGATGAAGCCGCTGTGGGACGCCTATGTCGTGGTGAAGCGCGGTCGTGAGACGCGCCAGCCGCTCGAGCTCGAACTGCCGGAGCGGAAAATCCTGCTCAAGGAGGACGGCACCGTCGACCGCGTCGTCGTGCCGGAGCGGCTTGACGCGCACAAGCTGATCGAAGAATTCATGATCCAGGCCAATGTCGCGGCGGCCGAGACGCTTGAGGCGAAACGACAGGCGCTGGTCTACCGCATCCATGACGCACCTTCGCTCGCCAAGCAGGAATCGCTGCGTGAATTCCTGCAGACGCTTGGCCTTTCGCTGGCGCGCGGCGCCCAGATGCGGCCAAACCAGTTCAACGGCATCCTGGATCGCGTCCGCGGCGCCGACCATGAGGGGCTGGTCAACGAGGTGGTGCTGCGCACGCAGATGCAGGCCGAATACTCGCCAAGCAATATCGGCCATTTCGGCCTCAACCTGAAACGCTATGCGCACTTCACCTCGCCGATCCGCAGATATGCCGACCTGATCGTGCATCGCGGGCTGATTGCCGCGCTCGGCTTCGGTGCAGGCGGACTGACGCAGGATGAAGCGGAGCGGCTGGAAGAAGTTTCTGCGCTGATCTCAGCCACCGAGCGCCGCGCCATGGCCGCCGAGCGCGACACGGTCGACCGGCTGATCGCCGCTTATCTGGCAGAGCGTGTCGACGATCGTTTCGATGCACGCATTTCGGGCGTCACCAAATCGGGACTATTTGTCCAATTGCCGCAGTATGGCGCAGATGGTTTCATCCCGGTGTCAAGTCTGGGCGGCGATTACTATATATACGACGAAACTGCCCGATCGCTTTTCGGAGAACGCACCGGCAAGGGCTATCAGCTTGCCGACCGCGTCGAGGTTCGCCTGATCGAGGTGGCGCCTATGGCCGGCGCGATGCGTTTCGAGATGCTGACCGACCCAAAGCCGCTGCCCGGCTCCAAACGGTCGTTTCACAAGGCCAAGGGCCGCGCCCGCGCGTCGCAATCGCGTCCAGGCTCGCGCGGCAGGAGACGGTAATGCCAAGCGATCTGAAAAAGAACGAACAGGTTTTCGGCGGCCAACAGCACTCGGGCCGGATCGCCCGCCCGCTGTGGACGGCGATGAAGCGTGGCGCGCTTGGCCGCTGCCCGCATTGCGGCGAGGGAAAGCTGTTTCGTGCCTTCGTCAAGACCGTCGATAAATGCGATCATTGCAGCGAGGAGCTTCATCACCACCGCGCCGACGACCTGCCGGCCTATCTGGTGGTGGCCATCGTCGGCCACATCGTGCTCGGCGCCTTCATGGGTGTCGAAGCGACCTCCACTCTGTCCACCTGGCAGCACGTCGCCATCTGGGTGCCGCTGACCATCCTCATGGCGATCGTCTTGCTGCAGCCGGTCAAGGGCGCCGTCATCGGCCTGCAATGGGCGTTCTATATGCACGGCTTCGGCGGGGAAGAAGATCTGATCGAGTCGCATCCCGAGGCTTGAAACCGAGGCTAGCGCAAATCGGCATGGCTGGACGCCACTTTCGCATCGAAGCAGATTCCGCTAGGTCGTGCGCATGGACGTTATGATCAAGGCGGAAGTCGACAAGGTTGAGCCGATCGCGCTCGACGCCAGGCCTATACGCCCGCGCGACGCCGCGACGCTGATCCTGCTCGACCGCAGGGGCGCCGAGTTCCTGGTGCTGATGGGCAGGCGCCACGCCCGTCACGCCTTCATGCCGGGGAAATTCGTCTTTCCCGGTGGCCGTACCGATCCGGCCGACAGCCGAATTCCCGTTGCCACAGCGCTGCACCCTGAGGAACAGGCGAGGCTGACCGCCGGCGTCGGCCGCACCAGCCCGGCCCGTGCCCGCGCCATCGCCCTGTCGGCGATTCGCGAGACCTATGAAGAAGCCGGCCTGCTGATCGGCCAGAAGGGCGCCTTCGCCACGACCAGGCGCGATTGGCAGGGTTTTGCCGAGCACGGCGTAAGACCGTCGCTGGAAGCGCTGCGCTTCATCGCGCGCGCTATCACCCCGCCAAACCGGGTGCGGCGCTTCGACACGCGCTTCTTCAGCGCCTGGCGCGAAGACATTGCGGTGGAGCTGCCGGACGGCGGTCCGACCAACGAGCTGGAGGAACTGGTCTGGCTGCCGCTCGCCAAGGCCAGAGAAGCTGATGTGCCCGACATCACCAGGGCCATCCTGGGGGAGCTGGAAAAGCGGCTCGTCGACGATCCGCTGCTGCGCCCCGGTGGTTCCGTGCCGTTCTACCGGCTTGTCGGCAATCGCTTCGTTCGCGAAATTCTGTAGAACATAGAGCATTCACATCCCATGACAGTCGATACCCAGCAAGAGGTCGAAGAACGCGTCCATTGGCTGCCGATGATCGCGGCGATCTCGTCGATCAGCGTCGTCGGCATCGCCATCGGCCTCGGCATGCCGCTGCTCAGCGTCATTCTCGAAACGCGTGGCCATTCGGCGTCGATGATCGGCTTCAACACCGCAGTCGCCGGCCTCGCCTCGATCGCCGGCGCACCGCTCGCCACCCCGCTGGCGATGCGGTTCGGCGTCGCCAGGACGATGCTCGCCATGATCGCCACCGGAGTGCTGGCCTTTGTCGGCTTCCATTTCGCACCGGACTTCTGGATGTGGTTTCCGCTGCGCGTCCTGCTGCACATCGCGCTGACGGTGCTTTTCATCCTGTCGGAATTCTGGATCAGCACGTCGGCGCCGCCGCACCGGCGCGGACTCGTCCTCGGCATCTACGCCACCGTGCTGTCGCTCGGCTTTGCCGCCGGGCCGTGGCTGTTCGCGCAACTCGGCAGCGCTGGCTTCCTGCCCTTCGGCGTCATCATGGCGCTGGTGACGCTGGCCGCCATTCCAGTTCTGGCGGCCCGCAACGAGAGCCCGACGATCGTCTCCAACGGCGAAACCAGCAACTTCCTGCGCTACATCTGGCTGGTGCCGACAGCGACCGCTGCGGTGCTGGTGTTCGGCGCGGTCGAGACCGGTGGCTTTGCGCTGTTTCCCGTCTATGGCAATCGTATCGGCTACTCCGAGGCCGATGCCGCACTGCTGCTCACCATGATCGGCCTTGGCAACGTGCTGTTGCAGATCCCGCTCGGCATGATCAGCGACCGGGTCAGCGACCGCCGTTATCTGCTTCTGGCCTGTGCAACCATCGGGCTTGCCGGCACCATCTTCATGCCGCACTTCGCGCAGAACTGGCATCTGATGGCGGCGCTTCTGTTCGTCTGGGGCGGCGTCGTCGCGGCCATGTACACGATCGGCCTGGCCCATCTCGGCTCGCAGCTTTCCGGCCACGACCTGGCCTCGGCCAACGCTGCCTTCGTGCTCTGCTACGGTGTCGGCATGGTGCTCGGCCCGCAGGCGATCGGCATCGGCATGGACCTTTTCGGCCCCTCCGGTTTCGGCTGGGCGCTCGGCTTGTTCTTCGCCTTCTATATCGCGCTGGTCGGTGCCAGGCTCATCCGAAAAATCCTGTAAAAGACCCGATCGATGCCTCAGGTGGCGCAAAGCTGCTGACATAACCGTGTCAGCAGCACCTGGGTAGATTGTCAGCAACACGCCACGAATTTGAGGATGCCGCCATGATCGACTCCGGGTTTGAAACGAAATCGCTGCGGATGGAATTGCTGCTGCTTGTGACCTTCCAGGCGCCGGCTTCCGATGTCGACCGTATCATGGAAGCGGTGGTCGCGATCGCCCCGCTCACCACGGGCAAATACGACAGCAATGCCTACCAGTCGGCGCACGGCATCGAGCGCTACCGGGCGCTCGAAGGTGCTGCCGCCGGCGCCGAGACCGAATTGCGCAGACGGCATGGCACGGTGGAAGTGTCGTTCGAGCTGCCCGACGACCAGGCGTTGGCCGCCCGCATCGTCGAGGCGATCTTCCAGGTCCACACCTATCAGGAGCCGGTGATCCGCATCCAGCCGATCCTCGCCAGCCGCTCCAAGGGATTGGACGACCGCTCGAACCCGAACCGCTGGTGGAACACCACGGGAGACTGGAAGAAGGCCGCTCCAGTTAAAGAAGATGCGTAGAATCGGAACGCGGCCGGATGAGGGGTGCTCCGGTTTGGCACCGACAGCACTCCGTCCAACACCCCTCTTCCGTCTCGGCGCTACGCGCCGATCCACCTTCTCCCACAAGGGGAGAAGGAAGAGGCCGGCTCACAGGGTGTCTCACAGGGTTGACTTTCCGGGTGCGTTGTTTATGTGTCGCGCCAAGTTTCCCGCGTCCGGGTGTTTTCCCGTGCTCCAGCGGCCAAGACTCCACGAACATAATGGACTGATACAATGGCCAAAGCCGCAAACATCAAGATCAAGCTTCTGTCGACCGCCGACACCGGTTTCTTCTACGTGACCAGCAAGAACAGCCGCACCAAGACCGACAAGCTGTCGTTCCGCAAATACGATCCGGTCGCCAAGAAGCACGTCGAGTTCAAGGAAACCAAGATCAAGTAATCTGCTTTCCTGCCTAGACAAAAACGCCGCCCCGTGGGCGGCTTTTTTGTTTTCAAAGCTCGAAAAGTCCAGAATTTCCAATGCTTGGCGCAGAGACTTGATGTCATTTTGAGAATGGGGGCCGGCCGGCGTTTGGCAGCGGTACGAGGAGGCCACTATGTGCCAGCGCCGGCCGGCCGACCCCACGGACCCAGGAGATGCGGCGGACCTGAATCATGGGGTATTCTTCGGATCGATCCGGCGATCTACCCTGGCGCCGGTCCCGTCATCGGCCTGCACATTTGCGCAACAGCCTGCGAAAATCAACAATTTCTTAACCAAGCCCGGCGAATCGCTTGCGTTAAGGTAAATTCGTAACCCTGTCACATTGACAGGATAATCGGACTTTTACGCCGCCTTGGCGACGACCCGGTTGCGGCCGGCGCTCTTGGCTTCGTAGAGCGCGAGGTCGGCCCGCTTCATCAGCCCGGCAACCGAGTCGACACCCTTCAGCACCGACGACACGCCGACGCTGACGGTAACCTCGATCGTCTTGCCGTCCTGACCGACGGCAAACGGCATCTGGGCGATTTCGGCGCGAATACGCTCCGCGACCTTTTCGGCGACCGCGCCGTCCGTGTCCGGCATCACCACGACGAACTCCTCGCCACCGAAGCGGCAGGCGAGATCGATGCCGCGCACATTCTTGCGCAGCCGCCGCGCGAATTCGCGCAGCACCTCGTCGCCGCCGTCATGGCCATGCGTGTCGTTGACGGTCTTGAAGCGGTCGAGATCGGTGATCATCACCGACAGCGGCCGCCGCCGCGCCACGGCGCGGTCGAACAGTGTCTGCAGATGGCTGTCGAGGTAACGGCGATTGTGCAATCCCGTCAGCGGGTCGGTCACCGCCATCTCGATGGTCTGGGTGACGCTGGCGCGCAACTGGTCGTTGTAGCGCTTGCGGCGCACCTGCGTGCGCAGCCGCGCGGTCAATTCATGCTGGTCGATCGGACGCATCAGATAATCGTTGATGCCAAGCTCGAGGCCGCGGACGATGCGTCCCTCCTCACCCTGCTCCGCCAGAAGGATGATCGGCACGAAACGGGTGCGATCGAGCGAACGCAGTTGCGAGCAGAGCCTGAGCGGATCGAAATCGGCAAAACCCGTCGAGATCATCACGCATTCATAGGGCGTCTCGGCGGCCTGGAAGAAGCCGGCATGCGGATCGGTGGCGATGTCCAGGTCGGCACTGCTGCGCAGCATCTTCTGGACGCGCTCAATGGAGGATTTGCGCTCGTCGATCAGCAGAACCTTCGGCGTGGTGTCCGCGGACGCGAAGTTGCGGCTCAACAGCTCCTCGATGCCGATATTGCGCGTGGTCGAGGCGCGCAGGCGCAGCTCATCGGTCAAAGTCTTCAGCCGGACCAGGCTTTTGACGCGGGTCATCAATTGCAGATCGTTGACCGGCTTGGTCAGAAAATCGTCCGCACCGGCCTCGAGGCCGCGCACCCGGTCCGAAACCTGGTCGAGCGCGGTGATCATGACAACCGGGATGTGCGACGTCGCCGGATCGCTCTTCAGCCGGCGGCAGACTTCGAACCCGTCCATGTCAGGCATCATCACGTCGAGCAATACGACATCGACCTTGCCGTTTTCACAGGTCTCGATCGCGTCCGGCCCGTTGGTGGCGGTCAGCACCTCGAAATATTCGGCAAGCAGCCGGACCTCGAGCAGCCTGACATTGGCAGGGATGTCGTCGACGACGAGGATCCGTGCAGTCATCTCATAAAGCTCCGGCTCGGCTGGAAGGGCGCATCAGGCGTCGCCCAGGTAGGATTTGATGGTTTCGATGAAACGCGGCACCGAGATCGGCTTGGAAATATAGGCTTCGCAGCCACCCTGGCGGATACGCTCCTCATCGCCTTTCATCGCGAATGCGGTGACGGCAATGACCGGGATGACATGGAGGTCGTCGTCCTCCTTCAGCCATTTGGTCACTTCCAGCCCCGACACTTCGGGCAGCTGGATGTCCATCAAAATGAGGTCCGGCTTGTGCAGTCGCGCCAGATCCAGCGCTTCCAAACCGTTGCGCGTGCGTACCGTCTCGTAACCGCTCGCTTCAATGAGGTCGCGAAAGAGCTTCATGTTGAGCTCGTTGTCCTCGACGATCATGACCTTCTTAGGCATCAAATTCCCGTCCCGGCCTGCCTTCCGCTCGAAGGATGCCGCCATGCGCCCTCGCCGGTACGCACCAAACCCTGCTCAACTCTACCGCGAGATAATTGACGAAACGGAAACCGGCTGCCGGAAAAGCTTCGGATTTCACCGCGAACTCCGCATTGCAGAGACAGATGGCTTGCCGCAGGCGACGCTTGCGATTACTGCCAAAAACAGACTCATTCAACCCACAAGAAGGTAGTGATGGCAAACCCAGGGTCAATGCGCGAGGAAGCGGAAACCATTGCCGTGAAGGCATTGGGCTTCGTCGCCGCCGATCCGGAACTTCTGCCCCGCTTCCTGGCGATCACCGGCATCGAGGCGCATTCGATCCGCCAGGCCGCCGGCGAGCCGGGATTCCTGGCCGGCGTGCTGCAATTCATCCTCGCCCACGAGCCGACGCTCATGCGGTTCGCGGCGGAAACCGGCACGCCGCCGGCTTCCGTCGGCAAGGCGCTGCGGGCGCTGCCGCTGGGCGACGACGACCATGAGCATTCGATATAAGCGACGATCGGATCGCGAAAACGCCTACGGCGTCGCTTCTTCTTCGCCGTCGTCGCCTTCATCATTCCCAACCGGATCGGCCGGCTTCACCATGACACCATTGACGGTGACCGAACCGTCCGGCTTGCCGTTGACGACCCATTCGATGCGGCCGTCCGGCAGCGTCTTGCCGAATCCCTTGATCGCAAGCGCCACCGGCACATATTGCGCGGCTTCCGGCTCCGACTTCGCTGCCGCCTGCAGGCTTTCCACGATCCTGTCATAGCCTGCGATATCGATGGTCACATTGGCCTCCGGCTTCATGCCGGCGAACGTCATCTCGCCTTCCATCGCGATTTCCATATCGCCGTTTTTCACCGTGCTGTGGCCGATGACAAATTTCGGCATCTTGGCCATGAAATCAGCGGTCAAGGTATCGCCGAAGTCGGCCGGCAGCGGTGGATTCTTGTTCAGATCAAAGGCTTCGATCGCCTTCTTCGCCATGCTGTCGAGATCGATATTGGCGCCGCCGAAACTCAGATTGACATCGGTCGGCAGCAGCGCCGTGCTCCAGGCGGGCGCGAAATTGTTAGGGATCTTCAGTCCCGCGGCCCTGATCGAGTAGTTGATTGCTCCGTTCTGGGCGATGCCGTCGGTCCCGAAGCCTGTGTCCAGCTCAGTCGCCCCGAAAAGCCCGACCGGGCTTTCGACGGTGAGATCCTTGAACCCGTAGGTTCCGTCGATCCGCTCCCACAGAGGCAGCGCGGCGAGCAGGAGCGATTTGAGCTGCGCCTGGTTGGCCTTCAGTCTGGCCTCGTCTTCATTGGCGACGGCAAATGCCAGCAGATCGAGAAGCGGCCTGGTCCGCACGCCTTTGCCGGTCGCGTTCACCGACAGGTTTGGCGATTTGATCGTGAGCGGGAATTTCAGCCCGCTCTTGGGATCGTCAAAGTCGAGCGCTTCGGCGAAATCGGCGAGCGTCTGCGTCGCGGTGAAATCGACGCCGCCATTCGCAGCTTTGCTTGCGTTCATGGTGGCCGTACCGGCGCCGGTGCTCACCTTGGCGCGCTGCACGGCGTCCCGGGAATTCATCGTCATCCCGGCTATCGACTGTGTGGCGCTGGTGAAAGCCGCCAGTTCGGGATCGTAGACGCCGGAAAACTTGCCGTCTGTAATCGAGAACTCCATGCTCTGCGGGCCCTCTGGCCCCTTGAACTCGAAGGACCCGCTTTGCGACACGTCCGCCGAGACGCTCCATGTCCCGTTGCTGCCTGGCTTGACGAGCAATGCGTAGGGGCTGAAGTCGAACTTGAAGGAATTCTGCGCCGCCAGCAGGTCCACGACAGGTTTGAAATCGACGGCGAGTTTGTAGGCGTCGCCTTCCACCGAAACCTTCAGGAAACCGCTGTCGATCGCCTTGCTGCCGAAATAGCGGGACAGATTTTCGGAGAGCTGCTTGGCACCCTCGCCGTCGACGGTCTGGCCGAAGGCAGGCGCGCTGAGCGCGAGGACAAAGACGGCCGGCAGAACACGATTCACGCAGAATCTCCGTTGCTGTTTCTGTGGTAAAAACTCCAGCCGCAACCGTAATCGGAAACCGTCGGGGTGCAATCCCCTCGTTGGGGCTGGAAGCCGGTCTATAACCAGCCTTCGCCCTCCGCGCTATCCTCCGGCATCGACAGTGGAGCTTCAGGTCGCCTTCTTCGACGTGACGAGGCAAGCGGCACTGGCATTGAGCAGGCCCCAGCCGAAGACGTCGTCCTTGCCCGGCGCGCCGAGATCTTCCGCCGACTTGCCGAGCGCGTCTTGAATGTCGGCTGCGGTGGCGTTGCCGTTTGCAGATTTCATCAAGGCAGCGGCTGCGGTGACGAAGGGCGCCGCGAAGGAGGTGCCGGTCTTCGGCCGTGCGCCGCGGACCGACGCGGCCGTCCACACTTGGACGCCGGGAGCGGCCAGGTCGATATGCTCGCCGCGGCCGGCGCGCCAGTAGGGGCGTTTCATGCGGTCGACCGCCGTCACCGCGATCACTTCAGCATAGGCCGCCGGATAGGCAGGCCCGGCTTTTGGGCCGCCATTGCCGGCGGCGGCGACGATCACCATGCCGCGTTCGGAGAGTCTTCGGACAACCTGCTCGAGAAGCGCATTCGCAGGTCCCGACAGGCTCATATTCGTCACCTGCACGCCGCGCGCCGTAAGAAGGTCGAGCGCGCGAAGCAGATCGTAGGCGTCCGAGCGGTCATCCTGGCGATCGCCCCGATGAAACGCATCGACCGCGATGAGCCTGGCGTGCGGCAGCAGGCCGGGAGTACGGCTGTCGGCGCCGCCGACAAGCAGGGCCGCGACGGCGGTGCCGTGCTGGCGGCCGGACTCGGGAACGCCGTCGTCCGACAGGCGAAGAACTTCGACCCGGCCTCTCGAGAAGGCGTCATGCGCAGGATTGATCGCGGTGTCGATAAGGCCGATCGTGACATTGCCACCGCAGCCGGCTGGCAGTCCGCTACCGGCCGGCCAGCCGATCAGGCCCGCGGCGGCGCAGTGCGGCCCGGCACATTCAGCTTCCTGTCCGGGCCGGTAGTAATGCACGAAATCTGCCGTCGACTGCGGAGCGGCATCGATGACAAGATCGCGCGCAGCCTCCAGCGGCATGTTGGGTGGAATGCGCAGCCGAATCAGCTCCGATCCAAGAAGCTGAATGTCGGCACGGTCCAGTACGGTGAAGCCGGTTGCCTGAAGCCGACCGATCTCAGCCGAATTCAGCCCGGTCGCCACGATCTGGTCCGGTACCCGAGACGGCAAAGGGGCGGCTGGCCGTTGCGCGCGCCTGCCGCTGCGCCTTGGCGGGCGCGGAAGAAACCGATCCGTCAGCGCGCGAAACAGGTTCGGGCCGGTCGATCGGCTGGACGTCGTTCGCGACCCACCGGGCGAAGTGCCGGACCGACCGCCGTCATCACCACCGCCATCGTCGCCACCATCGTCACCGCCACCGTCGTCATCGGCCAACGCCGATCTTGGCCCGAACTCGCCGAGCGCCAGCTGGCCGCCCGGCGCCTGAGGATCGACGAGCAATGCGACGGCGACCCAGAAAAGCAGCAGGGCTTTTGGTCTCAACCAGGAGGTGGTGCGCATGGTCTCCCTCACATTTCCGGCCGTCGCCGATTTTCAAACGTCGCGAGGCTAGCGGAGCTGTCCGGCAATAAGCTAGCCTTGCGAGGAACGGGCGCGGGGCCGCTTTATTCCAGAACCTGGAGCAACATGCCGGAACAAGCCGACCGCGTCCAAGATCAGCTTGTCGCTTTTCTGCCGAATCTGCGCCGGTTCGCGATTGCGCTGTGCCGGTCCCGCGACATCGCGGACGATCTTGTCCAGCGCGCCTGCGAACGGGCGCTCGCCAACGAGCAGCGTTTCGAGCCAGGGACGCGCTTCGACGCGTGGATGTTCAAGATTCTGAGAAATCTGTGGATCGACGACATCCGCAAGCGCAAGGTCGCCGGCCCGCAGGACGATATCGACGAGCGCCATGACATCGCCGGCGTTTCCGGTGAGCGCGAGATGGAGGCGCGGCTGGCGCTGAACAGCGTGGCGCAAGCCATAGGCGAGCTCGCCGCCGACCAGCGCGACGTGCTGCTTCTGGTCTGCGTCGAAGAGCTTTCCTACAAGGAGGCCGCGGAAGTCCTTGCCGTGCCGATCGGGACGGTGATGAGCAGGCTGGCCCGAGCGAGGAGGAATCTGGCGGAGGCGACTGGAATATCTTCGGCGCCCACCCGTTCTCCGGTCACAAAAGGGGCTGCAAAATGACCGAAGAGACTTTTTCGGACGAAATCCTGATGCGGTTCGCCGACGGTGAGCTTGATCCAGACATGGTCGCCAGGATCGAGCAGGCGATGGAAACGGACGACCGTCTGGTTGCCAGGATTGCTGTGTTCATCGAAACCAGAGCGCAGGCGCAGGCCGCGCTGAAGCCGCTGCTCGACGAGCCGGTTCCCGAAAAACTTGTCGCGGCCGTCGAGCAGATGATCGAGGCCAGGCGTGCCGGCGAGAAAGCGGCGACGGCATCGATATTGCCCTTCGGCAACAGGCGCTTGGCAGGGCCTGCTTCGAGGTCTCGATGGATGCTGCCAATTGCCGCCTCTCTCGCGGCGGCAATTGGCGGCGGGCTCGCCGGCTATTGGGCAGCAGGCACCAACGAACGCACGCAGGGCGGCTTGTGGGTTGCCGGCGTCATCAGGCCGGGCTTGGCCCAAGCCCTTGAAACGGTCGAGTCCGGCAAGGAAATCAAGCTCGTCGGGATCAGCGACCGGTTCCGGGCCATCGCTACGTTCCGTAACGATTCGCAGGATTTGTGCCGCGAATTTGAGGTCGACTCGCAGGACCGCTCCACGGTGATGTCGGTCGCCTGCCGTTCCGGCGACGAATGGCGCGTCAGCTTCGCGGTCGTGGCGCCGGGCGACGCCGGAGGCTATGCCCCGGCCTCGTCGACCGAAGCCCTCGACGCCTATCTTTCGGCGATCGAAGCAGGCGCTCCGATGTCAGCCGAGGAGGAAGTCAAAGCGCTGGACGAGATCCGTCAGAAGGACCGGAAGTGAAACTGCGACGGCCCGGCCCGCTCTGACCCGGCTTGCTCTGGCCCGGCTTGCTCTGAAATGGAATCCAACTTTCTTTGAATGGAATAAAGCCGGCGATCGCCCGTTACTCCGCCGGGCCGCAACTGCCGGTCCGGTCTGAAACAAGGAGTAACTACCATGACAAGACACTGGAAGCTCAAGTCGACACTGGTCGCAGGAATGGCAGCGCTCGCGAGCACCACGGCGCAGGCGAAGGAGTCTCCCGCGGGGGCGCCGGAAACCGAGCGTCCGCCGGCGGCAATGTCCAGCCAAAGCGACGGTTCCTTCATCGTCGCTGGCAACAGCTCTTCAAATTCGAGCTCCAATTCGTCGTCCAACGGTTCGTCGAATTCCAACTCTAATTCGTCGAGCAATTCGAATTCGAACTCGTCTTCGAACTCCAGCTCCAATTCCTCGAGCAACTCGAATTCGAACTCATCGTCGAACAGTTCCTCCAACTCGAACTCGAACGGTTCGGATCGCGGCTGGTCGCGCAACTGGCGGCGTTGACGTCGGCCGGGCGATAGAGCGCGCAATCCACCGAGAAACGGGGGCCAGTTGGCCCCCGTTTCGCATTCGCTGGCGATTGGCGCAGAACCTGTGATGGCGGAGCGAGGCGCCCCCCTCTGTCCTGCCGGACATCTCCCCCACTTTGGGGGGAGATTGGCTTGTCCCCTCGGCTTTCGCCAATTTTCAACGTTGAAAAAAAGGGCGCCGTCGTCGAAGCTGCCGATCTCCCCCCTTGTGGGGGAGATGTCCGGCAGGACAGAGGGGGGCGCGAAGGATCGCTACAGATCAGCATTAGGGGTCTGCACCGCGTCGCTTCGCGCCGGTGGCAACCCATGCGAAACGGGGCCTAGCGGCCCCGTTTTCGTATTCTTCTCCAGAAAAAGTCTAGCGGGCCGCGCGGGCCCATTTGCGATACCAGCCTTCGCTGGCAATCGTGTTGCGGTAGACCGTTTCGCGCTCGGTCGCCTCGGCTCCGGTCTCCGCCTGGATCTCGGCCTTGAGCGCCGCATCTTCGCGGCGAAACGGTATGACCTGGACCAGCGGCGTTCCCTTTTCGATGACGTAGAGGCCATCCGGCGCCGTCGCAAAGAACGGAAAATGGATGTGGGCTGCGTAGGTGTCGGTATCGACGATGCCGGCGACGCATTCGAAAGGCTGAGCCGGCCGATTGAGCGGCGGCAGGAACAGACAACTCCAGCCCGGCGGGGTACGGATCGACCAGTAATTGTGAAACTTGCATGGCGGTGCCGGTTCCTTCGGATTGCCGGCGACCTGATGGGCGCCATGATTGCTCACCATCACCCTGTCGAACTCCCAGCCGGCATCGACGGCGCTGCCGCCATCCTTGACCTCAAGGCGGACTGTCGCCGCGAGCGGCAGGATCCAGCCGGTTGTCATCGCGTCGAGAAACGGCATGCAGCGCTTGACGGTCAGGCCATTGTTGGTGGCCGAGGCTTGCTGCGCATCGACCGGCGGCAGTTTGCGGAACCAGTCCGGCAGGACCGTCTTGGCCGCCACTGGCGGCGCGATGACGCCATGATCTTCCGGCCGACAGGCAAACCGGATCGAGCGAGAGGTCTTCTGAGAACTCTGGGAAAAATGAAACATCGATGGCCTCCATGGAAAAATCCGAGGAGGAACGGGCCGCAGCCGGATTTATTCCCGGATGGGCGTCTGATATGCAGGCCGACTACGATAGTTCGGTCGCCGCGGCGCGCCCAGCAGCGTTGACTAAAGCACCAATCGCATCAGCGGCCGGCCCGCCTTGCGCTCGACCAGCCTCTCGAAACCGGCTTTCTCGAAGACCCGCGACGAGCCGACGAACAGCCCGATCGAACGCGAATCTCTCGACAGGTCGATCGGACATGCCTCGACCAGCCGCGCGCCATTCTGGCGAGCAAATTCGATCCCGCCTTCGACCAGCCGGTGCGTCACGCCCCTGCCGCGCGCCTTGACGCGGATGAAGAAGCAGGAAATCGCCCAGACGCCCGGATCGGTGGCGTCGGCGGGATCGACCGGCGCCGACCCCCTGCCCTTGTTGTTCCATTCGGGCACGTCGGCGCGCGGGCCGATCTGCATCCAGCCGACCGCCTTGCCATCCTCGAACGCCAGCACGCCCGGTGGCGGTCCGGCCTCGATCCGCGCCTTGATGTGGTCCTTGTTGCGTTCCCGGTTGCTGGCGCGGCGCGCGGCCGGCGACAGCCGGAAATGCGTGCACCAACAGCCGTAGCAGGCACCCTGCTTACCGAAAAGATGTTCAAAATCCGCCCAAAGCTCGGGCACCAGCAGCGCTATGGTCGTATTCACGAACTCTCTCCCGGCCCACCGCCTTGTCGTGGCGTCCGTCCTGACGTACCATTGCTTTTGTTCTCTTTATGTTCGCAGCGATGGCGGTTCCTGTCAACAATCCCGATCACGGTTTTTGTCGCGACTGCCTGACCTTTCAGCGCGGCGAGGCACGGCGCTGTGAGCGCTGCGGCAGTCCACGGCTGGCCCGCCATCCGGAGCTCTATCGGCTGCATCTCGCCCATATCGATTGCGACGCGTTTTATGCGGCGGTCGAAAAGCGCGACAACCCGGCGCTGAAGGACCGGCCGTTGATCATCGGCGGCGGCAAGCGCGGCGTCGTCTCCACCGCTTGCTACATCGCCCGCGTCCACGGGGTGCGCTCGGCGATGCCGATGTTCAAGGCGCTCGAAGCCTGCCCGGAAGCGGTCGTCATCCCGCCGGACATGGAAAAATATGGTCGCGTCGGCCGCGAGGTGCGCGCCATGATGCAGGCGCTGACGCCGCTGGTCGAGCCGATCTCCATCGACGAAGCGTTTCTGGACCTTGCCGGCACCGAGCGCCTGCATGGCTTGCCGCCGGCGGTGGTGCTGGCACGCTTCGCGCTCGAGGTGGAGAAGGAGATCGGCATCACCGTTTCATCAGGCCTTTCCTACTGCAAGTTCTTGGCCAAGGTGGCGTCGGACTTACGCAAGCCGCGCGGCTTTTCGGTGATCGGCCAAGCCGAGGCGACCGGCTTTCTGGCCGAGCAGCCGGTGACGCTGATCTGGGGGGTGGGAAAAGCCTTCGCCGCCACGCTTGAGCGCGACGGCATCCGCACCATCGGCCAGTTGCAGCGCATGGAGCGCGGCGACCTGATGCGCCGCTACGGCGTGATGGGCGACCGGCTGTTCCATCTTTCACGCGGCGAGGACGACCGCCGCGTCCACCCCGACCAGGATGCGAAAAGCGTCTCGGCAGAGACCACTTTCGACGCCGACATCGCCTCCCCCGAGCAACTGGTTTCGGTGCTGAGAGCGCTGTCGGAAAAAGTCTCGGGGCGGCTGAAGAAATCCGGCATTGCCGGGCGCACCGTCGTGCTGAAGCTGAAGACGCAGGATTTCAAGACCCGCACGCGAAACCGGCAGCTGGGCGACCCGACACGGCTGGCCGACCGCATTTTCTCGACCGGGCTCGAGCTGCTGCTCAAGGAGGCGGACGGCACCAGATACCGGCTGCTCGGCATCGGCGTCAGCGACCTCTCGAATGACGAAAAGGCCGATCCGCCCGACCTCGTCGATATCCAGTCACGCAAGCGTGCCATGGCCGAAGGCGCCATCGACAGGTTGCGCGACAAGTTCGGCCGCAGGGCGGTGGAGACCGGCTACACCTTCGGCAAGGGCCGCAACGCCCACCCGCCAGAGCCGATCGAGGATTAGTTTAAGCGTGACCCCGAACCGAATGTCCGCGCAAGCGAAAAGCGGATCCAGTTCTCGGAAAGATCACGCTCAAACAAGACAGGGTAAAGCGGGCCGCTTCAGGTGCGTCGCAGATCGATCCGGCTGGTCGTCACGCGCTCGCCGGTTTTCGGGTCGACGTCGATAACGGTCAGCCGCATGCCGTCCTCGCCTTTCTTCTCGACGGTCATTTGCGCGGTACGATCGCCGTTGACCTCCTTCGCCCAGCGGATGCCGAGATTGATCGCGTTGCCCGAGCGCCTGCCGCTGAGCTGCGCCGGCCCGGTGCGGGATCCGACATAGGTGCCGGTGTACTTCGTCCCGCTGGACCTCAGATCGGCACTGATGGCGCGCGTCACCACGACGAGACCGCGGCAGGTGCCGTCCAGCGACAAGGAACTCGATGTCGCGTCGGAATTGAAGCGGCAGGAGACGTTCACCGTCGGCGCCTCGGTGGTTACCTTGACAGTGCCCTTGCCGGCAAAATTCCCCTCGAACGAGCGAAGAAAATCGGCCTCATCGGCATGAGCCGCGCCGGCGACAGCCGCCAGGCAGCCGGCAAGTGCAAATCGTGCACATGATTTCATTGAATCTCTCCCCTTGATCTGGCTGTTGGACCAACGCTCGCCGTGACGGCAGGTTCCGCCTTCAGCATGACCGTTTTGCAACGCGCCGCTCTGGCCCAGCCGAATGCGTCGACTAGCGGTTGCGGTGAAAGTCCCGACTTGCGACATAGCGCGCATGGCACCCTCGCCCTCGATCCCCAAGGCTGCGTTCTGGATGGCGCTGTCGATCGCATCGTTTCTGACGATGTCGGTCGCCGGCCGCGCCACGACGGCCGAGCTCAATGTCTTCCAGGTGCTGGAGCTGCGCTCGGTGATCGGCCTTTTCATCCTCCTGCCGCTGGTGATGATGTCAGGCGGTTTTGCGGCGATGCGCAGCATACGCCCCACCGCCCATATCGCCCGCAACGTCGTCCATTTTGTCGGCCAGGCGGCATGGCTCTACGCCTTGACATTGATCCCGCTGGCCGTGCTGATCTCCATCGAATTCACGACGCCGATCTGGACGGCCATTCTAGCGGTCGGCTTTCTTGGTGAAAGACTAAGCCGGCCAAGACTTGCGGCGATCGTGCTCGGGCTGATCGGTGTGCTGATCATCGTCCGTCCGGGCGTCGGCTCCCTCGATCCGGGACATGTTGTCGTGCTGGGTGCCGCGGTCTGCTTCGGCATATCCGTGGTCCTGGTCAAATCGCTGACGCGGACGGACAGCGTCGTGTCCATCATCTTCTGGATGCTGGTCATCCAGTCGGTGCTCGGGCTGATCCCGGCGCTCTACGAATGGCGCAACCCGCCGCTCGAACTGTGGCCGTGGATCCTGCTGATCGCCTTCACCGGCATGTCGTCGCATTTCTGCATGGCGCGCGCACTCGCCTATGCCGACGCCACCGTCATCTCGCCGATGGACTTTTTGCGCGTGCCGCTGTCGGCGCTGATCGGCTGGCTGCTGTATCAGGAGCAGATCGACGCCTTCACCGCCGGGGGCGCCTTGCTGATCCTGCTGGGCAATCTGCTTAATCTGCCGAAAAAGGCGACCAAACCAGCGGAAGTGGCAGCGTCCTAGCATTTTGCAGCCAAACGGCTTCGTTTGGCGTCCGACAAAATGCGTCAAAGCAAAGAGCTACCGCGCGGTTTTGTTCCACAAAACCGCGCTTAGCCTCGCATTTCAGTCGCCTTCGTCGGGTATGTTGAGGAGATGCCCGCAGGCCTTGCAGTGGACGGCGTCGGCTTCATGCCGCTGAAGGCCACATTGCGGGCACGGGAAGAAGACCTTGTTGGGACGGAAGAGCGCCTGTGCCAGCCTGACGAACAGCGATATGCCGATGATCATGGTAACGATCGCGGTGAGCTTGCCGGCTATTCCCGGCAGGACGATGTCGCCGAAGCCGGTCGTGGTCACCGTGGCGACGGTGAAATACAGCGCATCGACATAGCCTTCGAGACCGGCCCCGGTGCGGAAGAAGAAGGTGTAGACGAAACCGGTGACGACAAACAGGAATGTCAGGAGATTGATGACTGCATGGCTTGCCTCGCGCCATTTTTTGAGGCCGCGCATCTCGAAAAACCGCCACAGCGCGCCGCTGCGCGACAGCGACCACAGCCGCAATATGCGCAGAAAACCCAGATTGGCCAGCGCCGAAGGCATCAGCAGCGTCAGCAGGATGAAGCCGTCGACCCACGACGTCGGCTGTTTCATCAGGCGCAGCATGTCGTTTGACGCCAGCAGCCGGGCAATCATGTCGGCGGCGACAAGCGCTGCCACTGAATAATCGAGCCAGAGGAACGAGGACGAGTCCTGGATCACCGGTGTGGCGATGAAGAAGGCGATGATGGCAAGGTCGATGATAACAGCCGCCAGCTGAAACCGGAAAGCCGCGGGCGTGCGCCCGTGATAGAGTTTGCGCAGCGTGCCGCGCAGCCGCGTCAAGGCTGAAAAATCCTGCACTCCGTCCCTTTCCGGCGCCTTCATGACAACTGCGATAACGCTCGCTGCGACAGCCGTCCAGAGGGCAGAGCAGAGGCAAGGCAAGCCGCTGCGGCTTGAGAACATCCGGAGCGTTTCAGACCCGGAAAGCAATCAGACCGGTTCCGCCTCGATGATGCTGATGCGAGGTCCGGCTTCAACGATATTGGCGACCCGAAAATCCGACGCCGCAAGCAGCAACCTGAATTCTTCCGCCGTGCGTTCCTGCCCGCCCGGCATGACCAGCATGTTCAGATCGCCGAATTTTGCGGCGGCGCCTTCATTGGGCGGCGCCAGAATGCTCTCGAGCACCAGCAGTTTGCCTTCCGGGCGAATCGCCCTGCGGCAGGTTTTCAGGATCCGGATGTTTGTTTCGTCGTCCCAGTCATGCAGGATCCATTTAAGCACAATCGCATCGGCTCCTTCGGGCACCAAGACGAAGAAATCGCCGGCGACGATGTCGCAGCGATCGGCCACAGCCGCGGCGCCGAAGACCGGGCCGGCCTTCGCCACGACCTGCGGCTGATCGAATAGAATGCCGCGCTGGCCGGGATTGCGGCGGAGGATTTCGGCAAGCAGCGCGCCCTGCCCGCCGCCTACATCCATAACGACAGAGAACCGCCGGAAGTCGTAGGCCGCGAGCACCGCAGCGGCGACGCCACGCGACATCGCAGTCATCGCCCGGTCGAAAACGACGGACTCTTCCGGATGCTCCGCCCGATATTCCCACACGCCCTTGCCATAAGCGTGGCGAAAGGCGTTTTCGCCGGTGCTGACACTGTGCAGCAGATCGCTCCATGCCTGACGGAAATACGGCCGTCCGGCCAGAATTGCCCACGACGCGACCGAATGCTGAACGTCGGATCGCAACGCGCCGCCAACCGGGGTCAGCGAGAAGGATCGGTCTTCCGCTTCATGGAACACGCCGGCCGACGCAAGGGCGCGCAGCAGCCGGTAGAGCGCCTGCGGATGGGTATTGGTCAGCACGGCCAGTTCGCCGCTGGTGCGTTTTCCGTCCTTGAGATGGTCTGCAATGCCCAGCGTGGCGGCGACGCATATCGCCTGAGATACCTGGAAGCCATTGACCATTTTCTGGAGTTCGGCAGCGGCATCCCGCTCATCCATGACGCACTCCCCCGGGCCGCCAAAAGACCCAGGCCGCCGAGCCCACAATACCAGCGGCATCGTCACCGGGCAATGCGACCTGGCGGAATACGGTCGTTAGCTCACACCAACTCCACCTCCACCACGCCCGGCACCGCCCGCATGGCCGAGGCGATCTGTGGCGAGACGCGGTAACGGTTGGGCAGTTCGATCTCGACCTCGCCCTGCGCCTCGTCCTTGATGACGATAATGCTCACCAGGCTGTCGCCGCGCTGGGTAAGCTGCGATTGAATCGCCGACGCCGGCCGGTCATCTCTGACAAAGATGCGCAAGGCTTTTTGGATGCGGCTTGCCTCGTCCTCCAGCGACTGCACCGTCTGGATGCGCAGATTGACGCCTTCGGGCCTGTCCTCGGCCGAAACTGTGACCACCACCGAACGGCCGGGCTCGAGCAGGTCGCGATATTGCGCCAGACCTTCGGAAAACAGCACTGCTTCATACTGGCCCGACGTGTCGGAGAACTGCACGACGCCCATCTTGTTGCCGGTGCGCGTCTTGCGCTCCTGCTTGGTGGTGACGGTGCCGGCAAGCCGCCCGGCGGCAGCGCCGCGTTTGACGGCGCCCGAGAACTCGGCCCAGGTCTGCACCCGCATCTTCTGCAGCGCCGCCTTGTATTCGTCTAGCGGGTGCGCCGAGAGATAGAAGCCGACCACCTGGAATTCACGGTGCAGGCGGTCGGAGGCAAGCCACGCGTCGGTCGCCGGCAGGTTGAGCGCCTGCGACTGCGCCCCGAGCGAGGCGCCGAAAATGTCGTGCTGGCCCGACATTGCATTCTGCTGCGCAAGCGACGCCAGCCCCATCATCCGCTCGACGCCCGCCATCATCGCGGCGCGGTCGTGACCGAAGCAGTCGAGCGCGCCGGCCATGATCAGGCTTTCGAAGACGCGCTTGCCGACGATCTTCGGGTCGACCCTTTCGCAGAAATCGGCGAGGTTCTTGAACGGTTTTTCGCCGCGCATGGCGACGATATGCTCGACCGCCGCGTCGCCGACGCCCTTGAGCGCGGCCAGCGAATAGAAGATCCGGTTCTCGGCGACTTCGAAGGCGCGGAAGCTTGATATCACCGACGGCGCCACGACATCGATTCCGAGGCGCAGCGCATCCTGGCGGAAATCAGCGAGTTTATCGGTGTTGCCCATGTCGAGCGTCATCGACGCGGCCAGGAATTCGACCGGGTAGTGCGCCTTCAGATAGGCGGTCTGGTAGGAAACGACCGCATAGGCGGCGGCATGCGACTTGTTGAAACCATAGTCGGCGAACTTTGCCAGCAGGTCGAAGATGAAGTCGGCTTGCGGCTTGCCGACGCCGCGCTCGATCGCGCCCGAGACGAAGCGCTCGCGCTGCTTGTCCATCTCGGCGCGGATCTTCTTGCCCATGGCGCGACGCAACAGGTCGGCTTCGCCCAGCGAATAGCCGGCAAGCTCCTGCGCGATCTGCATCACCTGTTCCTGGTAGACGATGACGCCTTGCGTCTCCTTCACCAGATGGTCGATCTTCGGATGGATCGACGCCATCTCCTCCTCGCCATGCTTTCTGGCGTTGTAGGTCGGGATGTTCTCCATCGGGCCCGGCCGGTAAAGCGCGACCAGCGCAATGATGTCCTCGATGCAGTCGGGCCGCATGCCGATCAGCGCCTTGCGCATGCCGGCACTTTCCACCTGGAACACGCCGACCACTTCGCCGCGTGACAGCATGGCATAGGTGTCGGGGTCGTCGAGCGGAATGTGGGCAAGATCGATCTCGATGCCGCGGCGGCGGATCAGCTTGACCGCGGTCTCCAGCACCGTCAGCGTCTTCAGTCCGAGGAAGTCGAACTTCACCAGGCCGGCCTGCTCGACATACTTCATGTTGAACTGGGTGACCGGCATGTCCGAGCGCGGATCGCGGTACATCGGCACCAGCTCCCACAGCGGCCGGTCGCCGATGACGATGCCGGCGGCATGCGTCGAGGCGTGGCGGTAGAGCCCTTCCAGCTTCTGCGCCATGTCGAGCAGCGTCTGCACGATCGGCTCGCGCTCGGCCTCCTCGGCAAAGCGCGGCTCGTTGGCGATGGCGTCGGCGAGCTTGACCGGATTGGCCGGGTTCGACGGCACCATTTTGCTGAGCTTGTCGACTTGGCCATAGGGCATCTGCAGCACGCGGCCGACATCGCGCAGCACCGCGCGGGCCTGCAGCGTGCCGAAGGTGATAATCTGGCCGACCTGGTCGCGTCCGTATTTATGCTGGACGTAGCGGATGACCTCCTCGCGCCGGTCCTGGCAGAAATCGATGTCGAAGTCGGGCATCGACACGCGGTCGGGATTGAGGAAGCGCTCGAACAGCAGCGAGAAACGCAGCGGATCGATGTCGGTGATGGTCGTCGAATAGGCGACCAGCGAGCCGGCGCCCGAGCCGCGCCCCGGCCCGACCGGAATGCCCTGCGCCTTCGCCCATTTGATGAAGTCGGCGACGATCAGGAAGTAGCCGGGGAATTTCATCTTCTCGATAATGCCGAGCTCGAATTCCAACCTTTCGCGATATTGCTCGACCGTGTAGCCAGGGGCCAGGCCGTGCGCGGCGAGCCGCGCCTCCAGCCCTTCATGCGCCTGTCTGGCAAGCTCCTGCGCCTCCGCCTTCACCGCCGCGTCGGCGTCGGCGACATCGCCGCCGGCAAAGCGCGGCAGGATCGGGTTGCGGGTCTTGGGATAGTAGGAGCAGCGCAGCGCGATCTCGACGGTGTTGTCGATCGCCTCCGGCAGATCGGCGAACAGCCTCGCCATCTCGGCCTGGCTTCTCAGAAAATTGTCGGGCGACAGCCGCCGGCGATTGTCGACGGCGACGACCGACCCTTCGGCGATGGCGATCAGCGCATCATGCGCCTCATAGTCGTCGCGCGAGGAGAAAAACGCCTCGTTGGTGGCAACCAGCGGCAAGTCATTGATATAGGCGAGGTCGACTGACGATTTCTCGATGGCCCGGTCATAGCCGGAAACCCGTTCCAGCTCGACATAGAGCCGGTCGCCGAACAGCGCCTTGAGCGCCAGAAGCCGCGTCTCGGCGAGGTCGCGGCGGTCCTCTTTCAGCGCGTTGCCGATCGGGCCGCGCGGCCCGCCGCTGAGACAGATCAGGCCCTCGCAATGGCCTTGCAGCATCTCGGTCGTCAGATGCACGGCCTCGCCGGGCGGCGTTTCCAGATAGACCCGGCTGACCAGCCTGACCAGGTTGCTGTAGCCGGCCCCGGTCGCCGCGATCAAAACCACGGGCCGCATTTCCGGGCCTTGCCGCCTGCGGTCGCGCTGGCTGTCGCTGGCTTCACCGGAAAAAGCGAGAGCGGTCTGGCAGCCGATGATCGGCTGGATACCCTCCTTCACCGCCTTTTGAGCAAATTCGAGCGCGCCGAACAGATTGTTGGTGTCGGTGACGGCAATCGCCGGGGCGTCATCCCTCACCGCATGGCCGACGACCGTACCCAGCTGCAAGGCGCCTTCGAGCAGCGAATAGGCCGAATGCACGCGCAGATGAATGAACGGCCGCGCCGGCGCTTCCGGCCGCGACGCCTTCACAAAGGCCTCGCGCCGCAACGGATCGCGGGGAAGTGTCTCATTCGCCATTTTTTTATCGCCGTTTGAGAGGACTCAGTCGATGAGGATGTATTGTCCGGCACTGGACGATGCGAGTCCAGCAATTGAGGAAGTTGCGAGCTCGCGATCAGTGCTAATGACGGTGCAGGGCAGATCGCTTCGGGTCTCCGCTGCTCATCGCCACGGCAGGCGCCGTCGACGAAGCTGCCAATCTCCCCCCTTGCGGGGGAGATGCCCGGCAGGGCAGAGGGGGTGCTGTCCCGCCGGCCTATCAACCAAGCGCAGTCACGCCCTCAGTTGTTTTCGATTGGGATGAACTAAATCGAGAGTTCGCGATCCTTCACACCCCCCTCTGTCCTGCCGGACATCTCCCCCGCAAGGGGGGAGATTGGCGGTCATCGCGGCTTTCGCCAATCTCCAAAGTCCCAGACCGGCGTCGAGCATGATTTTTCAGCCTCACGCAAATTCCATGATCACCGCGTCGACGGCAAGACTGTCGCCCGGTTTTGCCTTGAGTTTCGATACGGTGAGATCGCGTTCGGCGCGCAGCACGTTTTCCATCTTCATCGCCTCGACGACCGCCAGCGTCTCGCCGGCCTTGACCTCCTGCCCTTCGGCAACGGCGATCGACACGACAAGGCCGGGCATCGGGCAGAGCAGCATCTTCGAGGTGTCGGGCGCCACTTTTTCCGGCATCAGCCTTTCGAGTTCGGCAGTGCGGGGCAGCATGGCGCGTGCGCTCACCGACATGCCTTTCCAGGCGACGCGAAGCCCGTTCAGCACCGGCCTGACCTGCGCAGCGATCCTTCGGTCGCCGACCGTGCCGCGCCAGACGAGATCGCCCGGACGCCAGTCGGAGGCTACCGTCAGCGCCTTGCCGCCGTCGATCGACAGACCGAGCTCCATCGGAATGGAGATCATGCCTTCGAGCACCGAGGCTGAAAGATAGTCCTTGCCGATCTTGATCACCCAGTCGCGTTTCAGGACACCCGAATGCGGCGCCAGCCGCCCGCCGAGCCGGTCGAGCCGGTCGCGGCGCAGCAATTCGACCGCGGCGGCGATCGCTGCGAGAACGGCCTTTTCCTCGCTGTCAGGCACGATCGGCGCGAAGCCGTCGGGATATTCCTCTGATATGAAGGCGGTCGATATCCGCCCTTCCCGCCAGCGCGGATGCTGCATAAGTGCTGCCAGGAACGGCATGTTGTGCTCGATGCCGTCGACGACAAAACTGTCGAGCGCTTCCGACATGGCGTCTATTGCCGCGAGCCGAGTCGGCGCCCAGGTGCACAGCTTGGCGACCATCGGGTCATAGAACATCGAGATTTCCGAACCCTCGGTAACCCCGGTATCGTTGCGGACGACGACGTCGCCGAACTGTCCCTCTTGCGGTGGCCGGTATCTCGTCAGCCGGCCGATCGACGGCAGGAAATTGCGATACGGGTCCTCGGCGTAGAGCCGGCTTTCCACCGCCCAGCCGTTCAGCTTGACGTCGCTTTGCTTGATGGCGAGCTTTTCGCCGGCTGCTATGCGGATCATCTGCTCGACAAGGTCAATGCCGGTGACGAGCTCGGTCACCGGATGCTCGACCTGCAATCGTGTATTCATTTCAAGGAAATAGAAGTTCTTTTCACTATCTACAATGAACTCGACCGTGCCGGCGCTCTGGTAGTCGACCGCGCTGGCCAGCGCCACCGCCTGCTCGCCCATGGCTTTCCGGGTCCTGGCGTCGAGGAAAGGTGAAGGCGCCTCTTCGACGACCTTCTGGTTGCGGCGCTGGATCGAGCATTCGCGCTCGCCGAGATAAAGCGCATTGCCATGCGCGTCGGCCAGCACCTGGATCTCGATGTGGCGCGGATCGACCACGAACTTTTCGATAAAGACGCGGTCGTCACCGAACGAGCTTTTGGCCTCCGACCGCGCCCGGTCGAACCCGTCGCGCACCTCGGCCTTGCTCCAGGCGATGCGCATGCCCTTGCCGCCGCCGCCGGCCGAGGCCTTGATCATCACGGGATAGCCGATCTCGCCGGCTATTTTCTCGGCATGACCGGCATTCTCGATGACGCCGAGCCAGCCGGGCACCGTGCTGACCCTGGCTGCATTGGCGAATTTCTTCGATTCGATCTTGTCGCCCATCGCCCTGATCGCTCCGGGTTTTGGGCCGATGAAGACGATGCCTTCCTGCTCCAGCGCTTCACAGAAGGAGGCGCGTTCGGACAAAAACCCGTAGCCGGGGTGCACGGCTTCAGCACCCGTCGCCTTGCAGGCGGCGATGATCTTCTCCGGCACCAGATAGCTTTGTGAGGCCGGCGAAGGCCCGATATGTACAGCCTCGTCGGCCATCTCGACATGCACGGCGTCACGATCGGCGTCCGAAAAGACCGCGACGGTGGCGATGCCCATCTTGCGCGCCGTCTTGATGACGCGGCAGGCGATCTCGCCACGATTGGCGATCAGGATTTTTGTGAACATACGGGTTTTGTTCCCTCGGCTGCCTTTCTTTTATGGGCTTAGCCCGGCCGGTCAAGGCACGTAAGCGCATATCCGCGCGTAAGTCGGCTGGTGCCGACCAAAACCCGGCACCGAACTGTCAATTCGTCCCATAGTCCAGAACCTGCAGATACGCTAAAGCTCGCCTCGATTGCCGATTTGGCTTGAGAGGAGAGCCCCGATGAAAACCCGTGCCGCTGTCGCTGTCGCCGCCGGAAAGCCGCTGGAAATCCTGGAGGTCGACCTCGACGGCCCGCGAGCCGGCGAGGTGCTGGTCGAGATCAAGGCGACCGGCATCTGCCACACCGATGAGTTCACGCTGTCGGGCGCCGATCCCGAAGGGATTTTTCCGGCGATCCTCGGCCATGAGGGCGCCGGCATCGTCGTCGATGTCGGCAAGGGCGTCACCTCGGTCAAGAAGGGTGACCACGTCATCCCGCTCTACACGCCGGAATGCCGGCAATGCCCGTCCTGCCTGTCCAGAAAGACCAATCTGTGCACCGCGATCCGCGCCACGCAGGGGCAAGGGCTGATGCCGGACGGCTCGTCGCGCTTCTCGATCGGCAAGGACAAGATCTTCCATTATATGGGCTGCTCGACCTTCTCCAACTTCACCGTGCTGCCCGAGATTGCGGTGGCCAAGGTCAATCCCGACGCGCCCTTCGACAAGATCTGCTACATCGGCTGCGGCGTCACCACCGGCATCGGCGCGGTGATCAACACCGCAAAAGTCGAGATCGGCGCCACGGCCGCCGTCTTCGGCCTCGGCGGCATCGGCCTCAACGTCATCCAGGGGCTGCGCCTTGCCGGCGCCGACATGATCATCGGCGTCGACCTGAACAACGACAAGAAGGAATGGGGCGAGAAATTCGGCATGACGCATTTCGTCAATCCGAAGGAGATCGACGGCGATATCGTGCCCTATCTCGTCAACATGACAAAACGCGGCGCCGACCAGATCGGCGGCGCCGACTATACGTTCGACTGCACCGGCAGCACCAAGGTGATGCGCCAGGCCCTGGAAGCATCGCACCGCGGCTGGGGCAAGTCGGTGGTCATCGGCGTTGCCGGCGCTGGCCAGGAGATCTCGACGCGGCCGTTCCAGCTGGTCACCGGCCGCACCTGGATGGGCACCGCCTTCGGCGGCGCGCGCGGTCGCACCGACGTGCCGAAGATCGTCGACTGGTACATGGACGGCAAGATCGAGATCGACCCGATGATCACCCACACGCTGAAGCTGGAGGACATCAACAAGGGTTTTGACCTGATGCACGAAGGCAAGAGCATCAGGAGCGTGGTGGTCTATTGAGAAATTACGACGTGGCGGGAGGAAGCAAGGCAATCGCTTCAGGTCTGCGCCGCCCCTCATTGCCCTGCCGGGCATTTCTCCCCGTATAGTGACGGGGAGAAAGACGCCTTCGCAAAGGGATTTCGCCAATCTGCAGCGTGGCAGAAAGCGTGCCGAGGTTGCGGCCAGCCCCTTCGCCCCGTCACTTTACGGGGAGAATGGGCTGGCAGGCGGATGAGGGGCAGCGCCGACCTTTGACCGCTCGAACATCAATCCAGGCACAATCGCCCGGCTTCATACGCTTGGAACGAACCATGCCCGCACCCGCCATTTACGTCGATGCCGATGCCTGTCCGGTGAAGGCCGAGGTCGAGAAGGTTGCCGAGCGCCATGGCGTCGTCGTCACCTTTGTCTCCAATGGCGGGCTGCGCCCGTCGCGCGATCCGATGATTCGCAACGTCGTCGTGTCCAAGGGCGCCGACGCGGCGGACGACTGGATCGTCGACAATGCCAAGCCCAACGACATCGTCGTGACATCAGACATCCCGCTTGCCGCCCGCACGGTGGCGCTCGGCGCCCATGTGCTTGGGCCGACCGGACGCCCGTTCACGCCGGAAACGATCGGCATGGCGGTAGCGATGCGCGACCTCAAGCAGCATCTGCGCGAGACCGGCGAAAGCAAGGGCTACAATGCCAGTTTCGCGCCGCAGGACCGCTCGCGGTTTCTTGGCGAGCTCGACCGCATCTTGCGGCGTGCGCTGAAATCCGCCGCACTGGGCTAGCGCTTGACCCCGAACCGGAGGTCAGCGCAGCAAGACCGGAATCGATCTTCGGCATCATGCGCACAGTCAAAAGTGCTATAATGTTCGAGCCCTAAGAGACGAGCGGCGGTAAGACGGACCGCCATCAGAGGCCGGGCCATGACGACCGAGACTCCCCTGAAGACACCACTGCACCGCCACATGCAGTTCGCGGTGTCGGCCTGCATCGGTGTAGTGGCACTGGCGATCGCGCTGGTCTTGCGCACTCCGCTCGCCTTTTCGATCGGCGCCAATGCGTTTTTCGCCGCCTACACCGTCATCGTCGTCGCCCAGATGCCGCTGCTCACCGGCCGCTATTTAAGCAAGAACGCGCGGGCCACCGACCAGCCGGTGCTAGTCATCTTTGCGGTGACGCTGATTGTCGTCACCATTGCCATCATCTCGCTGTTCCAATTGATCAATCGCGAGGGCAGCGCGCATCCTGTCGAACTCACCTTCGCGCTGCTGTCGATCCCCCTCGGCTGGTTCACCATCCACGCCATGACGGCGCTGCACTACGCCCATGTTTACTGGGTCAACGATGAAGAGACCGACCCCGGCAGCAAAGCGAAACAGAAAAAGCCGGTCGGCGGCCTCGTATTTGCCGGTAAGGAACGGCCGGACGGCTGGGATTTTCTCTACTTCTCGACCACCGTCGGCATGACCTCGCAGACCTCCGATACCGCGGTCTCGACCACGCAAATGCGTCACATCGTGCTTTTGCATTCGATCCTGTCGTTCTTTTTTAATACAGTGATTGTCGCCGCCGCGGTCAACCTCGCCGTCAGTCTCGGGAGCCGGTAGCACCGGGCAGTCTGTAATAATTCCGTGATCGGATGAAACATCGCTTTGGCTGGCAACGTATTGGGAGGAGAACGATCGGAAAGGCCGACTGAGCGGCCGGAAGGACGCGACAAAATGCAATCGGTGGCCAGGAGCCAATCAACCGTCGGGCCAGATACTGCCGCGCCGAAGGATGCGACACTGATCTACCGGCAGTCGCGCTGGACGCGGCTGACGCACTGGCTCTGGGCCATTTCGCTGTTCTTCATGCTGCTTTCCGGCCTGCAGATCTTCAACGCCCGCCCGCAGCTCTATATCGGCAAGGAATCGGGATTCGCCTATAACAACACCATCTTCGCCATCGGCGCCGAGAACACCGCAAACGGCCCGCGCGGCTACACCGAAATCTTCGGCAAGCGCTTCGACACAACCGGTGTGCTCGGCTGGTCGGGGCCGGCGGGTCGGGAGACGGCCCGCGCCTTCCCGTCCTGGGCGACAATCCCCTCCTATTACGACCTCGGCACCGCCCGCGTCGTCCATTTCTTCTTCGCCTGGATACTGTCCACGACCCTGGTCGTGTGGCTGGTCGCCAGCCTGGTCAACGGTCATCTGCGCCGCGATCTTGTCCCGCGCATCGACGATCTCAGGCGTTTGCCGCGAGACATCATCGATCATGCCAAATTCAAGTTTCATCACACGCGCGAATACAACACGCTGCAGAAGATGGCCTATGGCGGCGTGATGTTCGTGCTGCTGCCGCTGATGATCATCACCGGCCTTGCCATGTCGCCGAGCATGAACGCGGCGCTGCCATTCCTCAACGATTTGCTTGGCGGCAGGCAGACGGCGCGGACAATCCATTTCGTCGTGATGCTGCTGCTCGTCGCCTTCTTCATCATCCATATGCTGATGATCTTCGCTGCCGGCCCGATCAACGAGCTGCGTTCCATCATCACCGGCTGGTACCGAACCGATCCGCCGGCGCATGGCAGCAAGACGCCGCAGAGGGGTGCGTGAGATGGCGAAGTTTGTGATCAGCCGCAGAAAATTCCTGACCTCGGCCAGCCTCGGCGTCACCGGCATCATGCTGTCGGGTTGCGATGCATTCGACAGCCAGCTTCGTGTCGGCGACGGCCTGCGCAGTTTCCTCGAAGGCGCCAACGGCCTGACCTGGCGCGCGCAACGCCTGCTCGCCGGCGATTCGCTGGCGCCGGAATTCACCGAAGCCGACATTCGCCAGCCGCAGCGGCCGAACGGCGTCACCGCGCCGGACGACGATGTCTACAAAAGCCTGCTCGCCAACAATTTCGCCGACTGGCGGCTCGATGTCTCCGGCCTCGTCGAAAAGCCGCTGTCGCTGACCCGCGAGCAATTGATGAAAATGCCAAGCCGCACCCAGATCACCCGCCACGACTGCGTCGAAGGCTGGAGTTGCATCGCCAAATGGACCGGCACGCCGCTGTCGCTGGTGCTTGATCAGGCGGTGGTCAAGCGACAGGCGCGCTACGTCGTGTTCCATTGCCTCGACACGATCGACCGCAGCCTGTCCGGCGACATCAAATATTACGGCTCGATCGACCTGATCGATGCCCGTCACCCGCAGACGATCCTTGCCTATGGCCTGAACGGCAAGCCGCTGCCGGTCGAGAACGGCGCGCCGCTGCGCGTCCGCGTCGAGCGCCAGATCGGCTACAAGATGCCAAAGTATCTCCGCCGGATCGAACTGGTCGACAGTTTCGCCGCTATCGGCGGCGGCAGGGGCGGCTACTGGGAGGACAATGGCTACGACTGGTACGGCGGCATTTGACGCCATAGCTCCGCCATTTCCGATCAGTGTTTGGTGCTTTGCTCAGGCGACCTTGTCGATCAGCGGCTTGAGCACCGGATGGATTTCCGGCGAGGCGTGCTTGATCAGTGTCAGCAGCGCGCGCTCGTTCTCATGCAGCGGCCGGTCGCTGCCGATGCGCTCGGCCAGCCATTTCGCCTCGCACGCGTCGATCGTTTCGGCGCGGCGTGCCAGTGCTTCGGCTGCCTTGTTCTTCGATTCCCATTCGGATTCGATATCGCCCGGCGCGCAGTAGGCTTTCATGATGCCGGCGAGGCCACCCGAAACCATGCGGCCGAAGAAACCGCCGATCTCTGGATCGGCCTGCTCCAGGAAAGCATCTTGCCGCAGCGCCACGTCGCGCACCGGAGCTTCGTAGCCGGCCGAGCACATGACGTAATTGGCGAGCGCCTTGACGAACAGATCATTCCACGATGGATCGTTGTTGGCTGCCGCGGTCCGCTCGTTGATCTTGAACAGCACCTCTGCCTCGGCGCGGGTGATCGCAATGTTGCCGTCGCCGCCATAGGCATAGAGGATGCGGCGCAGAAGCTCGACTTCAGCCTTGGCGATCAGCCCGGGAACCAGCTTACCGCCGTGCATCAGCGGCCCTTTGCCGTCGATGATGGCATGGGCGACCTGCTCCAGCGCATAGGCGCAAAGCCCGTTCGGCAAGGATTTCGCCTTTTCCAGCACATGCACGAGCAGTTCGAGTTCGGTCAGGCTGTCGACCATGCCGTCACGCGAAATCGCTTGGACCAGCCAGTCGGCATTGTCCTGTGAGATATAGCCCGCCGGCTTTTCCTGATGAACGATGAGATCGGTGATGGCTTCGATGAAAAAATCCGGCCATTCCGCGCATTTGTCCCCTTCTATCGCGTCGAGCGCAAACAGCGCCTCGGCCTCGCTCCGCGTCACCACCCCGTCGCCGAACACCTCGCGGCGCAGCATGACCACGTCTTCCGCTGTGACCCGATTTTTCGAGGCCAGCTCGGCCACCGGAACGCTCTTCAATTCGCCCATTTCGTTTCCCATCCATACGTCACTTGGACCCAACATATCGGCAGTTCCTTGAGAAACCGGCAAACCGCGTGGTTAGCGAAGACTTGTCGGTAAGCTGTCGCTAGCAGGTGACAAGGTGTCGCCGACAGGCTATGGATGACGAGTCGAGGGCTCAAATTGAGTCCTACCTGTTTGCGGGAGAGAGCAGCGAGAGCTGCCGCCGAAGGGGAAATCGCCCGAAATCTCTCAGGCAAAAAGAACCGTAGACGGGAAAGACACTCTGGAAAGTCGGGGCTTTTTTTCGCCCCGCGCCGAAGGTGTAAGCGCTGCCGACAGAGTTACGGGGCGCGAGTCTCTCAGGCTTCAGACAGAGGGGCACGGACTGGTCGCCATTCGCGGCCGATTGCGTGCGACTCTGGAGACGACATGACGGGCGACGACACCAAACACCTTCCCCTCGAAGACCTGCACGTGGCCGCCAGTGCGCGCTTTGGCGCGTTCGCCGGCTGGTCGATGCCGCTCACCTATCCGGCCGGCGTGATGAAGGAGCACCTTCATACCCGCGAACATGCCGGCCTGTTCGACATCTCACACATGAAGCTGTTCGAGATCAGTGGCTTGGGCGCTGAAGCACTGCTCAACCGGGCCTGCCCGTTCGACGCCGGCGCGCTTGAGATTTCCCAGTCCAAATACACGTTCTTTCTCAATGAAGCCGCCGGCATCATCGACGATCTGATCGTCACCAGGCTCGGCCGGCAACGCTTCATGGTCGTCGCCAATGCCGGCAATGCTGAAGCCGACGAAAAACACCTTCGTGAGCTTGCCGACTTTGATGCCAAGGCGGACTTTGACGCCAAGATTGAAGCACTCGACCGCGTCTTCCTGGCAATCCAGGGTCCCGAAGCCTGGGCCGCCCTGTCGCGCGCCGGCATCGAAACCGGATCGCTGCTGTTCATGCACGGCTTCGAGCCGCGCGAAAACTGGTTCATGAGCCGCTCGGGCTATACCGGCGAGGACGGCTTCGAGGTCGGCCTGCCGGAAGCGGATGCGCGAAATCTCGTCGCCAAACTGCTCGAGGACGAGCGAGTGATGTGGGTTGGGCTGGCCGCCCGCGACAGCCTGCGGCTCGAAGCAGGGCTGTGCCTGCACGGACTGGACATCACGCCTGAGATCGACCCGGCCGGCGCCGGGCTGATGTGGGCGATCCCGAAGGAGGTTCGCGCCTCTGGCGCTTTCATTGGCGCCGACGCCTTGCGTTCAATCCTGGAGCGCGGCCCGGCGCAAAAACGCGTCGGCCTGAAGCCGGAGGGCCGCCAGCCGGTGCGCCCCGGTGCAACCCTTTTCGATGCCGACGGCAATCCCGCCGGCCACGTCACCTCCGGCGGCTTCGGCCCCTCGGCCGGCCATCCGGTCGCCATGGGCTACGTCCAGGCGTCGCTGGCCAAACCCGGCGCAAAACTCTTCGCCGACGTTCGCGGGACCAAAATCCCGGTCGATATCAATCCCCTGCCCTTCACGCCGCATCGCTACCGCAAAGGATGAACTTCATGGCAAAGACCTATTTCACTGAAGATCACGAATGGCTCCGCGTCGAAGGCGGTATCGCCACCATCGGCATCACCGACTACGCGCAGGAACAGCTCGGCGATCTCGTCTTCGTCGAATTGCCGGAGCCTGGGAAAAAGCTGGCCAAGGGCGATACCGCCGTCGTGGTCGAATCGGTCAAGGCGGCATCGGACGTCTATGCGCCGGTCGACGGCGAGATCACCGAGGCCAACACCGCGCTTTCGTCTGATCCGTCCCTGGTCAATTCGGCGGCGGCCAGCGACGGCTGGCTGTGGAAGATGAAGCTGGCCGATGAAAGCCAACTCGAAGGTCTCCTGGATGAGGCCGCCTACAAAGCCCATATTGGTTGAGAGAGCAGGACCAGGAAAGATGACCGCAGCACCCTACTCCTTCTCGGCCCGCCATATCGGCCCCGGCCTCAATGATGTCAGAGCCATGCTGGCGACGATCGGCGTTCCGTCGGTCGAGACGCTGATCAGCCAGGCTGTGCCGAAATCGATCCGGCTCGACCGGCCGCTGGCCTTGCCGGCCCCGGCGAGCGAAGCCGAGGCGCTGGCCGAGCTGTCAGCGACAATGGCGAAAAATACAGTTTTGAAGAGCTTCATCGGCGCCGGCTATCACGGCGTCCACGTGCCGCCGGTCATCCAGCGCAACCTGTTCGAGAACCCGGCCTGGTATACGGCTTACACGCCCTACCAGGCCGAGATCAGCCAGGGCCGGCTCGAAATGCTGTTCAATTTCCAGACCTTGGTCACCGAACTGACCGGGCTGCCGGTCGCGTCGGCCTCGTTGCTCGACGAGGCGACGGCGGTGGCCGAAGCAGTCGGCATCGCGTTACGCCACCACCGCGACAAGCGGACCAAGGTGGCGCTGGCCGGCACGCCGCATCCGCAGACGCTTGACGTCGTGCGCACCCGCGCCGAGCCGCTCGGCATCGAGGTCGACGGTGACACGATCGACGACAACACAGCCGCTCTGCTGGTCTCCTGGCCCGATACGTTTGGCGTCTATGGCGACCACAGGGCGGCAATCGAGAAAGCTCGCGCCACCGGCGCGCTGGTCGTCTTCATTGCCGATCCGCTCGCCCTGACGCTGACCGACGCGCCGGCTGCGCTTGGCGCCGACATCGCCGTCGGCCCGATGCAGCGCTTCGGCGTGCCGATGGGCTTTGGCGGGCCGCATGCCGCTTATTGCGCCGTTTCCGACAGGCTGACTCGGCTGATGCCCGGCCGCCTGGTCGGCCAGTCCACCGACAGCAAGGGCCGGCCCGGCTATCGCCTCGCCTTGCAGACGCGTGAACAGCATATCCGCCGCGACAAGGCGACCTCCAACATCTGCACCGCGCAGGCGCTGCTCGCCAACATGGCGACCGCCTACGCGATCTGGCACGGGCCTGCCGGGCTGCAGGCGATTGCCGGCCGAATCCATGCATTGGCCAACCGGCTGGCTGCCGGTCTCGAGGCAGCAGGAATTTCGGTGCTTGGCGCAAGCCGCTTCGACACCGTGGCGGTGGAAGTGAAAGGCAGAGCCGGGGCGATTGGCGCCGCAGCCGAAAAGACCGGCCGATTGCTGCGCGTCATCGACGCCGACCGCATCGGCATCAGCTTCGACGAAACCTCGACCGAGGCCGATCTGGAGGCGATCGCGGCGCTGTTCGGCGCCAAGCCGGGCGCAGCCGTCGGCAGCACCGTGCCCGGAAAACCGCGCGGCAAGGCGTTTCTCACGCAGCCTGTCTTCCGCGAAAACCACTCGGAAACCGACATGATGCGCTTCCTGCGCCGGCTGGCCGACAAGGACCTGGCGCTCGACCGCGCCATGATCCCGCTCGGCTCCTGCACGATGAAACTCAATGCCGCCGCCGAGATGATGCCGGTAAGCTGGCCTGATATCGCCAATTTGCATCCCTTCGCCCCGGCAAGCCATTCGGCCGGCTACCGCGCCATGATCGACGAACTGGAAGCCTGGCTGGCGGAGATCACCGGGTTCGACGCGGTGACCCTGCAGCCCAACGCCGGCAGCCAGGGCGAGTATGCCGGGCTGCTCGCCATTCGCGGCTATCACCGCTCACGCGGCGAAGCTCACCGCACGGTCTGCCTGATCCCGTCATCGGCGCATGGCACCAATCCGGCGAGTGCGGCGATGGCCGGCATGAACGTCGTCGTCGTGCGCTGCACCGAAGACGGCAACATCGACGTCGATGACCTGAAAGCCAAGGCGGACGAGCATGCGCAAGACCTTGCGGCGCTGATGTTCACCTATCCCTCGACGCACGGCGTTTTCGAGGAAGGCGCGCGCGACCTCTGCGCCCTTGTCCATGAGCATGGCGGCCAGGTCTATTTCGACGGCGCCAACCTCAACGCGCTGGTCGGTCTCGCCCGCCCCGGCGACATCGGCGCCGACGTCTGCCACATGAACCTGCACAAGACGTTCTGCATCCCGCATGGCGGCGGCGGTCCCGGCGTCGGCCCGATCGGCGTCAAGGCGCATCTGCAACCCTATCTGCCCGGCCACGTCGTCGAAGGTTCCGGCCATGCCGTGTCGGCTGCACCGTTCGGCAGCGCTTCGATCCTGCCGATCACCTGGATGTATATCCGGATGATGGGCGCTTCGGGCCTGAAGCAGGCGACCGAGACGGCGATCATTTCCGCCAATTATGTGGCGACGCGGCTCGGAGCGCATTTCCCGGTGCTCTACAAGGGCAGGCACGAGCGCGTCGCGCATGAATGCATCCTCGATACCCGCGTGCTCAAGGACAGTGCCGGCATCAGCGTCGACGACGTCGCCAAGCGGCTGATCGACTATGGTTTCCATGCGCCGACCATGTCGTTTCCGGTCGCCGGCACGCTGATGGTCGAGCCGACCGAGTCCGAGCCCAAGCGCGAGCTCGATCGCTTCTGCGAGGCGATGATCGCGATATCAGGCGAGGCAGCCAAGGTGGCGAAAGGCGAATGGCCCCTGGCCGACAATCCGCTGGTCAATGCGCCGCATACCGCCGCCGAGGCGCTGGCCGGCCAGTGGACCCATCCCTATTCGCGCCTGGAGGCGGCCTACCCCGCCGGCGATGCCGACACGTCAGCCAAATATTGGCCGCCGGTGTCGCGCATCGACAATGTCGCCGGCGACCGCAACCTCGTCTGCTCCTGCCCGCCGCTGTCGGAATATCTGGGGGCGGCGGAGTAGACCATGATCCCGAAAAGTGGAATCCGGTTTTCGGACAAGATCATGGTCTAACAAGAAGATAGAAGCCTCAATCAGGCAGAACGCAAGGCCGGCGCGTCGGCCTTGCTCGCCTTGTTCTGGGCGACGACGCGATTTCGCCCGGCGCGCTTTGCCGCATAGAGTGCGGCGTCGGCTTCGGCCAGCACATTGTCGAGACTGGTGCCATCCGTCCCGCCAAAGCCGATGCCGCCACTGACTGTGCTGCGCAACGGACCAAGCTGGGTGGCGACGACTTCCGTGCCGAAGGCGACGCTGATCTTGCTCGCAATGTCGTAAGCCTTCTCTTCAGTCATCCGCGACATGACGAGGACGAATTCCTCGCCGCCCAGCCGGAAGGCGTCGACGCCGGTCCTGGAGTATTTTCTGACGACAGCGGCGAAGCGGCGCAGAACCTGATCGCCGACCGGATGACCGAATACATCGTTCGTCTTCTTGAAATGGTCGAGGTCGAACATGGCGACGGACATGAGCGGGCCGAAAATCCGCTCGCCGTAGAATGCCGTCAACGCCCGCCGGTTCATCAGCCCGGTCAATGGGTCGGTCATGGTCTCGGCCTTCAGTTCGATCTGCGCCTGCAAATGGTGCAGGGAGAGCGTCAATGCGCCGAGCCCCGTCATGCAGGCGACCGCCACGGCGGAATTCAACCGTTCGGCCCAGTTGTTGGGCGCAACGCCGAGCACCCATTGGCCCTTGACCAGCAGGACCGCGCCGCAAAGTCCGAAGGACAGCGCACAGACGCCGCTCAGGAACGAAACGACCAGCAATATCCGGCGATCATGACCACCTTTGATCCAGAACATCACCCCGATAAGCGAGAGCAGCGCCGTTACCGTCGCGTAGGTGACGATGAAGCCGACGCCGTCAAAGCCCAGCGACGTCGCGCCTGCGCAAACCGCCATCGCAGCCAGGGTCGGCAAGATGGCGCGCCTGTAGTCGTGGACGCCGAGATACTGCATGGCCGACAGGCAGAGGGTCAGAAGGCCCAGGCTGAGAAGCGCAAGTACAATCTGGCAAAGCCAGGGGCTGGGATGCTTGGCATAGTGCCAGAACAAGACCACATGTGCGACGAGCACGAGAATGCCGCACGCCACCGTCAGCACAAAGCGTGCCTGTGGCGCGGTGCACCAGATCGCAAACAGGGTGATGCTGAGGCACGTGCCCGACAGCGCTGCCGCAAGCAGGAGCGAACTGTAATCCAACATGCGTAAGCGACATCTCGGGTTCTGCCGCATTCTAGGTCAGCAGCAATCCGCGAATACCCTTTTTCGGCCAACCTTCCGGCGTAACCTCCGGACAAGGTTTACAAAGCGTCGATGCCCTCGGCCCATTTCCGCCGCTTGGTTGTCGAATGGTTTTGCAGTAAGAGGCTCTATCCTCGAACGTAACGGGAACCTCCGTCGCCTGCCCGCAAAAAGCGTGGCAGTATCGGGTGGTGATTCGCAGCATCGCAATCCAGGACCAGCATGAACGACAGCAACGATCTTTTCGGCAATTTGGACAAGCAGCCGCAACCGGTTCGCGCCACCGCGCGCCCGGCCGACCCGCTGGTGCAGGCGGCGAAGCGCCCGGCATCCCGCGACGGCAGCGAGAGCTACAGTGCCGCCGACATCGAGGTTCTGGAAGGGCTGGAGCCGGTGCGGCGGCGGCCCGGCATGTATATCGGCGGCACCGACGACAAGGCGATGCACCATTTGTTCGCCGAGGTCATCGACAATTCGATGGACGAGGCGGTCGCCGGCCACGCGACTTTCATCGATGTCGAGCTTTCGGCCGACGGATATCTGGCGGTGACCGACAATGGCCGCGGCATTCCGGTCGATCCGCATCCGAAATTCAAGAAGCCTGCGCTCGAAGTCATCATGACGACGCTGCATTCCGGCGGCAAGTTCGACAGCAAGGTCTACGAGACCTCGGGCGGCCTGCACGGCGTCGGCGTCTCCGTCGTCAACGCACTGTCGGACCATCTCGAGGTCGAGGTCGCGCGCGGCCGCCAGCTCTATCGCCAGCGCTTTTCGCGCGGCGTTCCGGTGACCGGCCTGGAGCAGCTCGGCGAGGTGCATAACCGCCGCGGCACCAGAATACGCTTCCATCCCGATGAGCAGATCTTCGGCAAGGGTGCGGCATTCGAGCCGGCGCGGCTCTATCGGATGACGCGCTCGAAGGCCTATCTGTTCGGCGGCGTCGAGATCCGCTGGACCTGCGACCCCTCGCTGATCAAGGAGAAGGACACGACGCCCGCCAAGGCCGAGTTCCATTTTCCCGGCGGCCTCAAGGACTATCTGAAAGCCTCGCTCGGCGACGAATTCCAGGTCACCCGCGAAATCTTTGCCGGCAAAAGCGACAGGCAAGGCGGCCACGGCTCGCTCGAATGGGCGGTGACCTGGTTCGGCGGCGACGGGTTCCTCAACTCCTACTGCAACACCATCCCGACCGGCGAAGGCGGCACCCATGAGGCTGGCTTCCGCAACGTCTTGACGCGCGGCCTACGCGCCTATGCCGAGCTGGTCGGCAACAAGCGCGCTTCGATCGTCACCTCGGAAGACGTCATGATCTCGGCGGCGGGCATGCTGTCGGTGTTCATCCGCGAGCCGGAATTCGTCGGCCAGACCAAGGACCGGCTGGCGACGATCGAGGCGATCAGGATCGTCGAGGCCGCGATCCGCGATCCCTTCGACCACTGGCTGGCCGACAACCCGCAGGAAGCTTCGAAGCTGCTCGAATGGGTGATCGCGCGTGCTGACGAGCGGGTGCGCCGCCGCCAGGAAAAGGAAGTCTCGCGCAAGAGCGCGGTGCGCAAGCTGCGCCTGCCCGGCAAGCTCGCCGACTGCACGCAGAATGCCGCGGCCGGCGCCGAGCTCTTCATCGTCGAGGGCGATTCGGCCGGCGGCTCGGCGAAACAGGCGCGCGACCGCGCCAGCCAGGCAGTGCTGCCGCTACGCGGCAAGATTCTCAACGTCGCCAGCGCCGGCAACGACAAGCTGGCTGCCAACCAGCAGATTTCCGACCTGATCCAGGCGCTTGGCTGTGGCACGCGGTCAAAATACCGCGATCAGGATCTGCGCTACGACCGGGTCATCATCATGACCGACGCCGACGTCGACGGCGCCCATATCGCTTCGCTGCTGATCACCTTCTTCTACCAGGAGATGCCGAGCCTGGTCCGCGACGGCCATCTCTACCTGGCGGTGCCGCCGCTCTACTCGATCCGCCAGGGCGGCAAGGTCGCCTATGCCCGCGACGATGCGCACAAGGACGAACTGCTGCGCACCGAGTTCACCGGGCGCGGCAAGGTCGAAATCGGCCGCTTCAAGGGGTTGGGCGAAATGATGGCCGCCCAGCTCAAGGAAACCACCATGGACCCGAGAAAGCGCACGCTGCTCAGGGTCGATGTGATCGACGCCGAGGCGGCGACCAAGGATGCGGTCGACGCGCTGATGGGCACCAAGCCGGAAGCCCGCTTCCGCTTCATCCAGGAACGCGCGGAATTCGCCGAGACGGAAGTGCTGGATATCTGAATTTCTTCGGCTCGGCGAACCGCAAACGGCAGGCAGTGTCTCAGTTTGAAATTTCAAAGGCGATAGTCGAACTCCCAGCGCCCTAGTCTGGTGAGTTGCGCGCCGATGGCCTGCCAAGTTTCCCCCTCGGTCGCAGCACAACGATTCCTCAGAAACTTTTCGAGCTCGACGTTGTCGAAACGCGGCATGAAAATCACACTTTCCGCCGCAAATACCTTACCGCCCTGAGATCGAAGGAACCAATTGGGAGAGCAGACAGTCGCTGTAAATGCGTCGGCGCTGCGACCGCCTAGCATTTCGTTTTAAACGCATGAGGTATCCCCCGACACCATTGGCGGATCATGCCGTGATTGGCCCTTGTTCTCGAATCCGCCCAGCGAGCGGCCGAATGCGATGCTTTGCTAAGGCCCCGCGATTAGCAACAGCGCTGCTCGTGAGCCGCCTTCACCAAGGGCCGCTTCTTCAACGGCCACATCCGCAATCACTTCCGCTACCTGGTTGGCCCCGCGGTCGACTGAGCAGCATCAGCGGACGATCTCTCTTTTGGCAGGGATGCGGCTCATTCGTCGCGGCCGTCCGG